>CAZFKF010001346.1:0-1990 GCA_964518805.1 uncultured Planctomycetaceae bacterium
CCGCGTCGGGGAAGTCGCGATAGTGTGGCGACTGGGAAAAGTAATAGACCGCGTCGATCCCAGGCGGCAGCGCCAGGTGGTCGCAAAGCACGTCGAAGGCCGCAAACCGAAGCCCTGGCAGCGACCGATCGGGCACAACCACGTCGTAGCCGAAGACTTCCCAGCCGGCCTCGAGAAGCCGGCTGCCAAGCTCCATGCCAAGGAATCCGGCGGCGCCGAGAATCGCTGCTTTCATGGCTGGGCGGCTCCTACGGGGTCGCCGCACTCCGAACGGACACCCGGTGAATCCGTGCTTTCCAGTGTCTCGCGAAAGGCATGGAGGAACGTCTCGGCAATCACCGCGTTGGAATGATACTTCGCGTACCACGCCCGCCCGCGGCGCACAAGCTCGTCGGCATACTGCGGATCGCGATAGAGCCGGGCGAGGCCCTCGAACACGTCTTCGGACGTTCGCGTGTTGATCACCGGCGGCATTTCCGGGAAACACCAGTGGTGGCGGTCCTCGTCCAAGTAGAGCATCGCCGGACAGCCGTGCAGCAGGGCCTTGGGCATGGTGCTGCCGAACGCTCCCAGGAAGAACTGGTCGGCCAGCAGGTCGCAGGCCCGGGTGTAGCGGATCATCGCCACGTTGGGTTGCGGCGGAATCCACAGCGCCCGGCCGGCCACTCCCAATGACGCCAACAGGTCCTTCGATGCCTCGATCGTCTGCCCCCATTCGACCAGGACCACACCGGCCCGAGGATTCACCTCGCGCACGAACCGCGCGAAACCGCGAAGGAAGATGTCGTTCCCTTTTTCCCAGTCGGGATGGCGCCGCGACTCCCAGTGCTGGCGCGGCGGATGAAAGACGACGAAGTCGCTTTCCAGCCGTGCCCGCAGCTCGGTCCGGAGCCGTTCGGCCGATTCGCGATCGCCGCCGAGGTCCTCGTTGACCGGATGCGGGATGAAACGGTAGTTGGGCAGTTTCAGTCGTTCGGCCGAACGGATGTTGTCGCAGTTGGTGATAAACACGCCGTCGGCCGCCCGATAAGCGATGGCGCACATCCGGCCTTGCTCGTTGTCCTCGAAGGGGATGTTGCGAATGGTGCCGTGCTCGTAGGCGAAGTAGGGCCGCGACCCGGCCAGCAGCGGCCATTTGCCTTCCACCGCGTAGCCCACCACGACGTCGTAATGCCGGAAGAGGCGTTGCCACCACCGCGTGGCGAGGCCGTTTCGCACCAGGTCGTCGGACGTGAGCCGGTCCGCCCGATCCGGAAATGCCTCGGCAAACTCGGCGGTCAATTCTTTCATGCGATGGTCAAAGAATGGAACATCGTTGTGGACCTCGTGGGACGGATTGGAGACCGGTCCCTCGGCCTCATCGCGCTTGCTGCCGATCATTCGCCGTGCGACCGCGCCCGGGACGCAGCATGCCCAGAAGGCTCCTCGTTTGAGTTTCCTTACGGCTCGGCCCAGCAGGCTGGCTCGAATTCCGTTCACGGTTTTCCGGACAACGCGAAGCCTCGACGAGCAGGTGTACCAGCGCCTTGCCCGCAGGTAGCTCCAGTAGAACGCAGCGGCAAGCCGCGGCCCGCCGCGCCTCGCGCTCAGGTAGGCGATGCAGTAGCGCATCGGTCCCTGGGCGAACCATCGAGGCCGGCGGAAGCCGCGCAGATCGACCGACTCCCAATCCGGATTGAACTGGTCGCCAACGTCGCCCTGGAAATCGGCGTCCTCCCATTCCGGGCAGGCCATGATGTGGTAGTAGTCGGCGCACACCACGTCGCAATCGATGCCCCGGGCGTTGAGGATCTTGGCGTTCAGATACGCATTGTTGGCCACGTTGCCGATGTGCAGCACGCGCAGCGGGCGGCCGTGGGCCTTCTCGAACCGGGCAATCCATTGATGGTTTGCGGCGCGCTCGGGCGTCGTCATGGTGTTTCCTTACCGGTGAAGGGGAACTCCGGGCCCGGGGGTTGCGGCCAGGAGAGGATCGTCTCTTGGGGGCCGA
>CAZFKF010001347.1:0-1988 GCA_964518805.1 uncultured Planctomycetaceae bacterium
CCACACACGGGAGTCTACGCACTTGAGTTGATTTGGAATGATGAACTGATGGGTTGCCTTCGCATAAAGGTGGTTGATGCGAGCGATTCCTGATGCAGGAGAAATCGGCCATGGCTACAGTCGAGAGCGATCTTCAACGGTGCAAACCCGACTTATTGAATGAACACATTCATCATCCGGTTTATGAATGCCGGATCTGGTTGTCTCGCGAGGATGGCGGGGGAGTCTCTGTAGTTGCTCCGTACCTTCCCGGCGTGGTGAGTCAAGGAGAAAGCGAAACGGAAGCTATCGCCAGATTTCGCGAAGCGTTTCAGTGTGCCGCAGAAGAGTACCAGAACAGCGGTATACCAATTCCGTGGGCCGATGCAGCCATCTTTGACAAACCCCAGGACACCGTTGAAAAGCGGATTCTTGTTCATGTCTGACCTGCCGGTGGTCACTGGAGAACAAGCGGTCTCCGCGTTCTGTAAGTTCGGATTTTGTGTGGTGCGGATCAAAGGGTCGCACCACATTATGAAGAAGTCCGAGCACAGAAACATCCTTGTTGTGCCGGTGCACAAAGGCGAGGATCTGAAGAAGGGTACGTTGCGAGGCCTGATAGCCGCGGCTGAAATCACGGTTGATGAGTTTGTTGCGGCACTCTAGAAACGCCAACGCCCCGACTCTCACCGGGGCGCCCGTCGGATAGACTTGCAGCCGGAGGGTTCGACATGGTGCATTGCCCCGGCTGCGGTGTTGAGTTGCAATCCACGGGTGAAGTCGAATTCTCGGGCCAAGTGCTCGCCGTCTATCAGTGCGACACCTGTGTCCGCAAGGTGCGGTTCATCAAGGAATACTTCAACATGGCGTTGACGTTCGCCCTTGACGCGGACGGCAACTTGATCGACCCCGACACGCTGGAGACGTTCACGTTGCCGCCGCGTGAGCCCGGGCAGAATTGAGGGGCCGCCGGCCCTATTCGCGGCCGGTGTGGCTACTGCCGATGACCGGCCGGTTTCCTCGCTCCACCTCGATACCTGCGGCCTGGGCGGCACGTTCGGCCTGTCTGAGGCGCCGGCGGCTTTCTTCGAGCCACTCCCGGGCGTTGGCGAGTCGACGCCGGCAATCGCCTAGCGTCCGCTGGTAGGCCAGGCTGGCGGCCTTCAGGCCATCGGCAGCCAAGCGGTGTTCGTCTTGCAAGTCACGGCCTCACTGGTCCTGCCGTTGAACTGGCTGGTCCCTTCGCGCCGGACGAAGAACAGGTCTCGCCGAGGCAGATCGCCGGTCCGGCGCAATAGCAGCGGTAGGAAGCTCGTCGCAGCCTACAAACGCTCGCCAAATGGCTTCACGTAATCCCAGGAGGTGGACCTGTAGGGAAAGCCCTCTGTGGCGTTCCGCGAATCGCCGCGCACACCGCTGCTCCGCTGCTCGGAACGCCGCGGAGGGCGTTCCCTGAAGACCGTCCAGTTTCCTCAGGAAATCGTGCAACTCCATTTGGACGCCAGGCCCACGCAGAATCGCGCAGATTGCGTTTCGGAATGTCCCGCCGGGGGTTGCGCTGAAGCACAACGTGCTATCGGGGCACTCAGGCGATTTCCGGGAGATGATAGCCTTGCCGTTGGGGTCGCGAGCGGAGCTTGTTCGCCTCGTCGTCGCCGAGGAAGACCTCTTGGACCGGGTCCCAGCGGAGCTTGCGGCCCAACTCGCGGCAGATGTTGACGAGGTGGCAAATCACGGAGGAACGATGCCCAACCTCGGCATGCGCGACCGGCTTCTCCCGGGTACGCATGCAGTGGACCCAGTTGCGGATGTGCTCGTGGGCCACGCTCGCGTATTCCGACTTGTCGGCCGGCGGCGGGGCCCCGCGGATCAGTTCCTTGGGGTTGGCGGCCAGCTTGTTGCGGTTGATCTCCAGCTTTCCCTTGTCGCCCACGACGATCGCGCCCAGTCCCGGACCCTTGCCCTGGGGCAACGAGAGCTTGAGCACGACGCCGCCGGGGTAGCGCATC
>CAZFKF010001348.1:0-1986 GCA_964518805.1 uncultured Planctomycetaceae bacterium
ACCGGCATAGAATGCTTTTGCGGAGGAGTGGTACCGATGACTCCTGCGGGGTGGTTGACGTGGGCCAGAGAGTCGCACTTTGACCCCCACTTTTTTGAGTGGGGCCACAGAGAATTGGGTGTGTTTTTTGCGGCGGGTGGCTCGACGGATCGTACCCCAACAGTGAGCCAAGACACCATCCCAAGGCGTCCCAGGATGACAACCAGTGATGCAGGAGGTAAGGAGTGATGTTTAAGAAAGCAGTCCTTACATTGGCAGTGGGGGTGGTGATCGTATCGCCGGCCCTTTCTCAAGAATGGGCGAGGAAGATGTTCGAGACCACGCGCCATGATTTCGGCTCCGTGGCGCGGACCAGCAAGACGGAATATGAGTTCGTCCTGAAGAATCTCTATGTCGAGGACGTTCATATCGCCAGCGTCCGTTCGAGCTGCGGATGCACAACCCCGAGCATTAAGGTCGATACGCTCAAGACGTACGAAAAGGGGGCTATTCTTGCCCACTTCAATACCGACCGATTCGAGGGGTCGCGGGGGGCTACGCTGACCGTGACCTTCGATCGGCCGTTTTACGCCGAAGTGCAACTTCAGGTCGCGGGCGTGATTCGGACCGACATCGCCATGTCGTCGGACCACATCGCCCTGGGCACCGTCGAGCAGGGCACCCCAGTCGAAGCGGCCATCGCCTTGAACCACGCGGGCAGCGAGGATTGGAAGATCGTGGGCGTCAAGTCGTCCAACCCGCACCTTTCTGCCAAAGCCGTGGAAACCGGACGCAGCAATGGGTTGGTGTCCTATACGGTCTATGTGAGGATGGATGAAAACACTCCCGCGGGGTATGTGAACGATCACTTGATGTTGGTGACCAATGACAGCCACGGCTCCCAAGTCCCGCTGGCGGTCGAGGGGATGGTTCAGGCCGGGGTTGTGGTCAGTCCGTCCTCCCTGTTCATGGGGGTTGTGCAACCCGGACAGAAGGTCACCAAGCAACTCGTGGTCAAGGGCAACAAGCCTTTCAAGATTCTCTCGATCAACTGCGAGGACAAGGAATTCCAGTTCGATACGTCCTCACTGAAGACCCCCAAGCCGCTGCACTTGATTCCCGTCACCTTCGTAGCGGGGACCGAGCCAGGCAAGGTCAGCAAGACGATCCGCATCGAGACCAGTCTTGGCGACGCCGCTCCTGTGTTCTCCGCCTACGCCGTCGTGGCCGGCGAGTGACGGCCGCCTGGAATCGCTGTCGCACGAATCAATTGCAAGCCCAGGGGCGAAGACTCTGGGCTTCTTTCGTTCCTCCAGCGCTGGCTCGCGATGCCAAACCGACTTGCACGGTCCGGGGGCTTCAGGCGTCGCGGGCGTTGTTCTACGATGCGCGCCGCCGGGTGGATGTCAGGCAGCCTTTGCATGACGGGCATTTCACACCCTGTCGCCGGTAACGCGGCCAAAACTGCCAAACGAGATATGCGATCGCGCCGATCACGAGAAGGATCGCCATCAAATCTTGCCAGCCGTCATGCATGCTTTTCTCACACTCCTTCACCCGCCAATCCTCATCCCCACCTGATATGTAACCAACGCGCCGCAGTAGGCCAGAGCGGTCATGTAGACCACGGTAAACGCGGGCCAACGCCAACTGTTGGTCTCCTGACGAATCACGGCCAAGGTGGCCGCACATTGAGCGCACAGGGCGTAGAAGACCATGATCGAGAGGGCCACCGGGAGGTTGAACAGCGGCCGGTCGCTGCCTTCCCAGCGGGCCTCGCGAAGCCGGTTGGCCAGTTCGGGCGACTCCGCGTCTGCGTCCGCGGCCGGGCCGTCTCCACTGAAGATCACGCCGAGCGTAGCGACCACGATCTCCCGGGCGGGAAAAGACGCCAGCACGGCGGAGCCGATCCTCCAATCCCATCCCAGGGGACGAAACACCGGTTCGATCCAGTGGCCGAACCGGCCCAGGTAACTCTGCCGTTGGTAGGCCCCCGCGATTTCCCGT
>CAZFKF010001349.1:0-1985 GCA_964518805.1 uncultured Planctomycetaceae bacterium
ATCAGTTTACTGAGCGTCATGCACCAACCCCTCCGACAACGAGCGTTCCGCATGAAGACGTCGTCTGTCTGCGAGACTGCCTCCATCCCGTGATCTTGATGAAAGTCGGATTACACGTCAAGAGTGGCCGCATCGGCGCGATACAGGGCCTGACGACCGCAGATCGATGTGTAGAGCCCCTTCGACGAGCGATGGCCGCGGGTCGGATGGCGGAAATGGAGGCTACGGCGGCACGCCGCCACCGTCTGGGGCCGTCGGGCCTGCGGAAGCAGCCGAGTCGCCTTGTAGGCGGCCGCCAGTGCCGATCAGGGCCAGCAGAAGGCGACAACTGGTGCGTACCTGAGCCGCCGGAACCCGCTCTGACCCAGCAGCGAAGCCGGAGCACAGGCGGTTTCAGGATTGGTTCTTAAACACTGTGCCCCAGCCAACGAATCATCGGCAAGTCCCATTGGACACCGGACTTATGCCTCGAAAATCCCCGGGCGAAGCCCGGCGCACCCTTCAGTCGGATGAACCCAAAATGTTCGCCACGAGACCTCTTGGTAAAGACCTGGACCTCGACCTGCGGTAGCGCCCCACGCCAATCACGTGGCCGCGGCTTGGGCCTTGCGTTCCCCCGCCAGCAGTTTCTCGGCGACATCCAGAGGCTCCCCCGCGGTGGTACGCCCCACATCATACATCCCGTACGTGCGCACCATGGTCAGCATGTCGGCGGGATCAATCAGATCGCCTTTGACGCCTTCGAACTGCTCGGGCAGGTGCGCCAGGAACAGTTCTACCTCGGCCTGCAACTCGTCCCCGACGTGGCTCGTCCCACGGATGAATGCGCCTTCGGCTTCGATCGCTTCGAGCACAGCGGAATAGCGGAGCTGGTCACCCGGAAAGGCTGGGCGGTGGAACACGGCCCTGTTGACCTTGGCCAGTACCGTCCGCTTGCGGAACCCGTGCTGGTCATTTGCCAAGATGCCGCCCGTCCAGGCGAGCCCTTCCACAATCAACGAGCAGGGCAGCACCGGAAAGCCCGGCAGGTAATCACTCAACGGTTCCTCCGTCATGCTCACGTTCTTGATTGCGACGGCGCGCTGGCCGCGGACGAACTCCACGAACCGATCCAGCCACATCCATCGCATTGAGGGGCCCGCGCAGGGCGGGTGCTCCGGCGTTCCCGACGCCACCCGCGCGAATTGCTTTCGTACCTCGCGCATCAAGTAATCCTGGGTGTCCGCCCGCCGCGGATATCGGTCGGCGATTTGGAACGCCGACACCACCAGCCGCGCACTGACCACGACCTTGCCGTCGACGGTTCCCTGGGTCAGCAGCGTGGTCCGGTCGCCCTCCTGTTTCTTGATGTCGGCCGTCACCACCAAGGTCTGGCCCGGTTGGACGAACCCGCTGAACTTGACGTTGCGCGCCTCGTTGAGCAACACCACCGAATGGGCGAAGTCCTCTGTGCGGCGGACGAGCCAGAGGCCCGCCTGGTACATGGTCTCCAACATGAGCACGCCGGGCATGATCGGAAACTTCGGGAAATGATCCTCCAGATATCGCTCGTCCCCGGACAGGTGCTTGATCGCTTCGATGTGCTGGCCCGGTTCGAGTTGCGTAATTCGGTCGATGAATCGAAATCGCATGATGGAAAACCCGTGGTGCGGCGACGCGCTCCCAAACAACGATCTACCCTAGCCCGGAATTTGAATCGCGGGCGACCTGAGGACGAACCTACCGTCCGCCCCGGCGACTATCGCGGACGAGTCTCCTATTGTTTGCCGCCAGCCGGCCTGCTGCAAGGGGGCGGCCGAGGGCCAAATGCGACGGATCCGTGTGGACGAAGAGCAGCGATACGCCGTAGGTTATCACGAGCGCCGGCACCCGCCAACGCCGTTTGCCGTGCTGATCGAGCTTGGCCGTTCGGGCCTTCTGCACCACGAGCGCGGCACGCCGCATCCAGCGGTCGGCATCGGCTTCGAGTCGCTTCAGCGCCAGCA
>CAZFKF010001350.1:0-1985 GCA_964518805.1 uncultured Planctomycetaceae bacterium
GTCCGCGAGAAAAAAGCCGAGGAGATCACCGCTATCTTCGACCGCAACTACGGCGACGTTCATCCTACGAAGATCCCAGCCGGACGACTGGAACTGGGGCTCGACGGAACGCGTCAGGTCAAACGCTTTGAACTGGACTTGGCTGCGGCAGTCGGCCGGGCATGGCTGGATGATGGGACCAAGGTCGAGGTGTTCTTCGCGGCTACGGGACCGCAGCGGGGACAGGTCAAAGACGCATCCTATGGTGTTGCGATGGTCCGGATTCCCGGTGGGGGCCCGAAAGCGCTGCGTCTGCGGGCGCCGGAGTCGGTCAAGCAACTCGGATACGCCGATCCCAAGACCGGCTCCGAAGGCCGCGCCCAGTGGTTCCTTCAGGAAGCGGCCGAAGGGCTGCGCTACTGTGTGTGTATCGACTCGCGGCGCGTCGGCGAGGCGACTGAGATGGCAGTGACCGTTGCGTCGACACGCGACGGCCCCGATCCGGTGGCCGTTGCCCGGCAGCGCGTGGCCTCGGCATTGCGATCCGGATACGACGGCCTGCTTGCGGCGCACACGTCGTGGTGGTCGAAGTTCTGGTCGCAGTCGCGGGTCGAGGTGCCCGACGTGGATCTTCTCCGGCATTACCATCTGGTGCAGTATTTCTACGGCGCGGCGTCGCGCCGCGGGGCCCCGCCGATGCCGCTTCAAGGCGTCTGGACGGCCGACGCCGGATCGTTGCCGCCGTGGAAAGGCGATTACCATAACGACCTGAACACGCAGATGACCTATATCGCCTACCAGACCGCAGGTCGCTTCGACGAAGGGGCTTCGTTCCTGGACTTGATGTGGGACCTCCTGCCGGCGTACCGCAAGTTCGCGAAGGATTTCTATGGCACGCCCGGGGCCGCGGTGCCCGGCGTAATGACCTTGGCCGGCCAACCCCTGGGCGGATGGCCGCATTACAGCCTTTCGCCGGTCCAGGGCGCGTGGATCGGGCACCTGTTCTACTTGCATTGGCGTTACACGGCGGACGATTGCTTCCTGCGAGCGCGGGCCTACCCCTGGTGCCGCGAGATCGGCGAATGCCTTGAGAAACTGCTCCACGACGATCGGGGAGTGCTCAAGCTGCCGCTCTCCTCGTCGCCGGAGGTCTTCGACAACAGCCTCCGGGCTTGGCTCAAGCCGAACAGCAACTACGACATTGCCTGTCTGCGGATGTTCTTCGTGGCCCTCGAAGAAATGGCCGCGTCCTGCGGCGATGCGAAAGCGGCCGAGCACTGGGCGGGCCTCGCCCGCCGGCTAGGCCCAATGCACGTGAATGCCGACCACGTGCTCAAAATCTCGGAGAACGAGGATTTGCCCGGCTCGCATCGCCACCTGTCGAACCTGATCGGCATCTACCCCTTCAATCTGACGACGATCGATGGCGGCGACAGAGACCGCGCCACGATTGCGGCCTCCCTGAGGCAGTGGGACCGGCTGGGCACGTCGGCCTGGTGCGGCTACAGCTTCTCGTGGATGGCCTGCTTGCGGGCCCGGGTGGGCGACCCGGAGGCGGCGCTGAGAAATCTGGAGATTTACGCCCAGGCGTTCACGCTTCGCAACGGGTTTCACGCCAACGGCGACCAACGGAAGGCCGGATTTTCGAACTTCACTTACCGCCCATTCACGCTGGAAGGCAATTTCCTCGCCTCGCAGGCCGTCCTGGAGATGCTGCTTCAGAGTTGGAGCCCCGCGCCCGGCGCGCGCGACAGTCAGGTGCTCCGCATCTTTCCGGCCATGCCGTGGCGATGGCACAACGCCGCATTCACGGATCTGCGGGCCGAGGGTGGCTATCGCGTATCGGCCCGGCGCGAGAACAACGCGACCACCTGGCTGAGCGTCACCGCCTCGCGCAACGGCGTGCTGCGGATCCGCGACAATTTCGGCGGGCGCGTGCCCCAGTGGAGCCGCACCGACGTCCAGAAGACCGAGACCGCCATCAAGCAGCTGATCGCCGACAAGTG
>CAZFKF010001351.1:0-1985 GCA_964518805.1 uncultured Planctomycetaceae bacterium
TGCTGGCCAGGTCCATCGGCATCGAGATGGGACTGGACGCGACGAATGTCCGAAACCTAGGCCTGGCGGCCTTGGTCCACGACTGGGGAATGGCTCGCGTGCCGGAGGAAATCCTCAACGCCGACCGGCCGCTGGCCGAAGGTGAGTTGCACGAAATCCGCAAGCACCCCATCGCCAGCTTGCGGCTCTTGGAGCGGCTTCCGGGCATTCCGAGCGTCATTCCGTTGATCGCCTACCAGGTGCATGAGCGGCCCAATGGGAACGGCTATCCCAGAGGACGGACGGGCGAGCGGATTCATCCGCTGGCCAAGATCATCGGCGTGGCGGACGCGTATCACGCGCTGGTTTCGCCTCGCCCCTTCCGGCCGCCTCTGACGCCCTACGCGGCCATGGAATGCTTGTTGCGGCAGGCGAGTACGCGCGACGTGGAACCTCGAGTGGTGCAGGCGCTTCTGATGGTGCAGTCCCTGTTTCCGATCGGCAGCTACGTATCGCTGAGCGACGGCAGCGTGGCTCGCGTGCTCAGACGCAACGGCGACAAGTTCATGCGCCCGATCGTGCGGTTGGTTCAAGACCGGGACGGCGCGGAGGTGCCTCTCGACCACCAAGCGGCGATCGTCGACTTGGAGCAGGCGGGCCTGGAGATTGCGACGGCGTTGCCCACGCCAGGTCGGGGTGAGATCGCATTGAATCCGGAGATCATCCAGCGCACGCGCCGACGGAACGAAAGCTCCGGTCGGGACGCAATACCTGAGCTGTCGATCAGTGAACTGTTTGCCTCGCGGCGGCCCGTGGTGCGTGCTGCCGATTCCGAGACGACCGCGAGCCTGGAACGGTACACGGAATCGCAGAAACGGCGGGCAGAACTGGCCCTGGCCTACTTAGACCGCATCTCGGCGTTTGAAGACAAATTGTACGAGAAATCCCGCAAGGAGGCGCGAAAGAGGTTTCGCGGCGTGGTCCGCGTATGCGTTCCCAACACGGGCGGCGAAATCCTCGACCTTCGCGGTCCCGGAGCGTTTCGGGCCGTGGCAAGAGACGTTTCCCGCAGCGGGCTGTCCTTCGTTCACCCGGCGCCGTTGACGGCGTGCCACTTGATCGTTGGCGTCGAGATCGCGGCCAAGGAAGTTCGCTGGTTCCTCGCCGAGGTCGTGCGCAAGCGCGAGATCGCGGAGGCGGACTTCTGGGAGTATGCCATCACCTTTGTACGCCCGCTCGTGGTCTGAACCTCGCGTCGTGCGCCCCCTTTGTCCTGTGGCTGCACGACCGCGTCCCATGCTCGCCGCAGACGCCAAGGACGCACGGCGGCGCGCTACCGCAGAAGGACAGTGCGCTCCATAGGACTTCCGGCGCCTCACGGCGCCGGCGATGATCGGAGGGCGGCGCTAGCAGGTGTTTGCGGCGCGGACTCGGCCGGGCACCAGGCCGGAGGGCCGATCAACTGTTCGATTTGTCGCGTGTCGAGCGTCTCCTCTTTCTCCAACGCCGTCGCCAGGGCGTCGAGTTTGTCGCGGTTCTCTCCGAGGACCTGTTCGGCGAGTTCGGAGGCAGTACGTAGCAGTCGGATGATCTCCTCGTCGATGACGCGGGCCGTATGCTCGCTGAACTCGCGAGGTTCGGCGATTTCTTTGCCAAGGAAGGGATGCTCCTCGCCGGCGCGGAAGGCGACCGGTCCCAGACGTTCGCTCATGCCCCAATGGGCGATCATGCGACGAGCGATCTGGGTGGCCTGTTTCAGGTCATTCTCGGCGCCCGCACTGTACTCGTCGAAGACCAACTTCTCGGCCGCACGGCCCGCGAGCGTGCCGGCAAGCCGGTTGTGAAGTTCGCCTTCGCTGATATTCATGCGGTCTTCATCGGGCAGGAGTTGGGTGGCGCCCAGGGAGCGGCCGCGCGGAATGATCGAGATCTTGTGGACGCGATCGCGACAGGGCACAAGCCATACCAAGAGCGCGTGTCCCGCCTCGTGGTACGCGGTGATCGAC
>CAZFKF010001352.1:0-1984 GCA_964518805.1 uncultured Planctomycetaceae bacterium
AACGAGGCGGCCCATTTCGAGCGCGACGAGTTTTCCAAACGCAGTTCTCCCAAGATCAGAGCCATGTGGCAGACGACGGGCCGCATCGAACTCGTTCGCGAATGCTTTGCCCGCGCCTGAAAGGCCAATCCGCAGGCGATCCTCTTGATTAACGACTATCGCACCGACCCGGCCTACGAGCGGGTCGTGGAACAGTTGGTGGATTCCAAGGGGCACCGGCTGTACGACGTGATTGGCATTCAAAGCCACATGCATGGAGGGGCGTGGTCGGTTCGCCAGACATGGAACACATGCCAACGATTCGCCCGCTTCGGCGTCCCCCTGCACTTCACAGAGACGACGATTGTCTCTGGAGAGCGCCGATGGGAGAACCGCCCGTTCGGCGCCTGGCCGACGACGCCCGAGGGCGAGGCCTATCAGGCCCGGGAAGTGGTGAAGTTCTACAGCTTGCTGTTCTCCCACCCGGCTGTTCAAGCGATTACATGGTGGGACTTCAGCGACGCCCAGGCGTGGAAGGGCGCACCGGCCGGATTGGTCCGCAGAGACATGTCGCCGAAGCCCGTCTACCAGGAACTCCTGAAGCTTGTCAAAGGCAAATGGTGGACGCGCGTGGCGGCCGAGACGAATTCCGACGGCGTCGCCGGATTCCGTGGATTCCTGGGTGAGTATACGGTAACGACGAGTGTCCCGGGCAAGGGACTCGCAAAGAAGTCGTTCAGTCTGGCCCCCGGCACGAAGAACGTCTGGACGGTTCGCCTGGAGCCCGCCGTACCTGCCGGCGGCGCGGTCCAGTGACTCGCGGCTCGCGGTGGGCCTGCTTCTCGCTTACTCCCGCGGTCATTGGGCGCAACGAACTGTCAATCGGTCTCCTTGCTCTGGCGTCACGGCAAGACCTCGCCGATGGAGGCAATGATGAAGTCGCTTCACGTCGCTCCGATCCTGGCACTGGCGTTCGGTCTTCTTGGCTATGGCGGCGTGCTTCCTGCCGACGATGGAGAGATCACGGCCAAAGACCGGAGTCGAGCCGTGTCCCTCGACGTTGTGTGCCCGAAGGATGGAAGCGATCTGGAACGATTTGCGGCCGCGGAGTTGCAGCGGTACCTGAAGCGGTTGTTCGGAGCGTCGGTCAGGATGACACCGTCGCCGGACGGAACGGCAAACGGGACGTTTCTTCTCGGGACATCCGCCCGCAGCCTGGCTGGATTCGGTCTCCATGAGACGGCCCTGCCGCACCTGAGTGACCAGGGGTTCCTGCTGCGCAAGACATCGTGCAAGAACGTGCCGGCAATCGCTATTGTCGGCGGAAGCCCACGGGCGGTGCTGTGGGGCGTGTACGAACTCGTCGAGCGCTATGGAGTCACCTACTTGCTCAACGGCGACGTCTACCCGGAAAAGCAGCCGGCGTTTCACCTGCCGGAGGTCGACCAGGTCTTTGAGCCGACCTTCAAGGCGCGCTGGTTCAAGACGATGGGTGACTTCGCCATGGGGATGGAAGGCTGGGGCATGGCCGACTACCGACCGTTCCTCGACCAGCTTGCCAAGCTGAAGTTCAACCGGATTCGCATCGGGGGTTGCGCATCGGCTCCGTTTCTCGATCTTCAACTCAAGGGCGTGAAACGCAAATCGGCCGTTCTTTGGTACGGCGACCACTATCCCATCACGCCGGACATGCCCGGCCGCAAGCTCTTCGGCAATGAAGCCGAATTCTGGAATCCCGACCTGTTGACGCCCCAAGCGCCGTGCGAGCAGCTCATGGCCGCGGGCCAGCACCACATGCACGAATTGATTTCCTATGCCCGCAGCCGCGGCATCGATGCGTCGGCGGTCTGGTCGTTGACGGACTTCTCGAAGGACTTCCGTTCGGTGATCCCCGACGCGCAGTCGGTGAACCAGCTCGGGCAACTCACCGTCGCGCCGGGCCCCGCAGCTCGGCCGGACAACGCGGATCTGACGGAAATCGGCGGCACGGTGATTCGCACGATCC
>CAZFKF010001353.1:0-1980 GCA_964518805.1 uncultured Planctomycetaceae bacterium
CACTTGCTCGGGCGGAAAAAGGGGACGCGTGTGGCGTGGATGCCCCGTTTGGCCGTGGTGGCGTGAAAAGATTAGTCGTTTTCAAGGCATAGTGTTTTCTGTTTTTGTTCCGAATGCAGGGCATGCCTGATCCGTTGGCGGACGCCTTGCACAGTGTCACCGAGATGCGATCGACACCAATCCCGCACCGCGTTGGTCGTAACCTCCGTCATCGCGGCCTGCACCGTCTCCACGGCCAGCGTGCCGACCAATGCGCCGATGCTCAGCACCATACCCGTCAGCCCGTGCCGGCCGCCTTCTCCGGCCACATGTTTGAACTTGCCAATGATCGACTCCAAGACCTCGCTGGAGCCCAGCAGTCGTTCGCCGTCCTGCGCCTGTTGGCCTTGTGCCTGGACGAACTCCAACACCTGCTTGCGGAGCCGCTGTACCGCCGGAATCGTCGATTTCGGCAGCCGTGCGGCGAGTTCCTCGGCCGCCTGACTGTGGATCCCTTCGTGACGCACGTAGTGTTCTGCCGCTCCGATCACCGCGAGCATCTCTCCCCAGCGTCGCACCGGTTGGGCGAAGGCCCGCAGCCAGCCGAGTTTCTCCTCGGCCTGGCGCACATTCAGCCCCGCCTTACGCAGCGCCTGCGGACGTTCCAAGGCCAGCAAGGACTCCCGCGCCCAACCCACCAGCACGTCCAGGTTCATGTAGCGGGCCTTGCTCCGTTGCTGGGGAGGTGCCAAAGCAGCCAGGGGCGTCAGCGACACCTGCTGCTTGAAACGATGGGCCTTTTCCACGAACCCCGACCACGAGGCGTCCTGCTCCAGGGCATGCTTCAACAGGCAGGCCGTCTTGTGCTTGATGTCGTACAGCCAAGCCGTGCGGGGATGTGCCCGGAAGAACCGCTCGATGCCCGCATGCAGATCGCTCCCGCCGTCGCTGACGATCGCCCGCGGAACGCCCGTCTTGGCAACCGCCGCCTGCAACTGCCGGTACACGACCTTGCCGTTCGACTCCGTCACCGGCACCAGATCGATCAGTTCCACGTCCTCGTGGCCGAGAACCCGCTCTTGGGCTTTCCAGGCCGATTGACGGAGGCCTACGACGATCAGGCATTTTCGTTCGCCCAACTGCATCGTGTGGTCGATGATCCACATCCAGTCGTCGGCCTGAACCTTGGGGCTGCTCAACTGGTACAGGCCCAGCCGCATCAGCCACAACCGCACCGAATAGTAGCTGGCCGCGGTGACCACCAGGCCGCACCAGTTCCAGTGCATCGCCAGCACCTCCGCCACCCGCTGCAGTCGCGTCCCCGTGCGGAGCACCAACGCCAAGCTGCCAGCGATCACACCCAAGGGAAACTGTTGCCGGGCAATCGGCAATTCCAGGTCATCGGGCCGCAACGCCAGCACGTCGCGCGGGCCGGCGGCGGGGGCGGCGGGAACCGTGCCCGGCGGGGTTTTTTGTCTGCGGCTCGGCCGGTGCCGTCCCCTCCTGGATGCTCTTGCGCAGCGACCGCACTTCGGCCTTCCAGCGATCCCGGTTCTCGGTCATCTTGGCCAAGCGATACTTCAGGCTCTTGTTCTCCCGTTTGGCAGCCTTGCACTTGGCCTTCCACTGGTCGCGGCTACGGCGGAAGAATCGCAGCAACTTGGATATTGGGCTGATGAACGGAAAGGCTTCGCTGATCGACACTGGACCACCTCCATGCGACATCCCAAGGCACCCCACCTTGGCCACCAGGCCGGAACACAAAACGACCACCAATGGAACAAATAACGCCAAGAAAGGCCAGATCACTTTTCTCCGAGATTCTCCGCCCTTTCACCTGCCCAGTTTGGCCGCCGCGTTTTCGCTTTCGCCCCTTGCCCCCGGCCAACTTCGCCTTCGGCGGCTTGACGATGTCGCTCGACGGCGGCTTGGAGGACGTCGACGAGTCCTTCTTCAACCGGGCGATCTCCGCATGAAGCCGCACGTTTTCCGCTTCCAACG
>CAZFKF010001354.1:0-1980 GCA_964518805.1 uncultured Planctomycetaceae bacterium
CTGACGAGACCACCCTTAGGGGTTAGTTGTTTCCTCGCATTGACCGGGGCATTCCCTCACCGTCACACGGTTTCGCGCACGCGGGAATTCAATTAGAATGGAGAGAAGCAGCCAGAAGGGCTGGTCAGGGTCTTGGTTCCTTCCCAGTCTCGATAAAGACGAACGTGCGATGTACCGATTTGCCGAACTTGCGCGGAGACTGCGTTTCCTGGCCTACGCCGCCTTGTGCTGGCTGGCGGCGGGTGCGACGGCATGGGCTCAGGCGCCGGGCCAGCAGCCGGCTGAGGAGGCGCCGCCCTACGTGGTCTCGTATGCCGTCGTGATCCTTCTCATCGGATTGTGCTTGGCGGTGGTGCTCAACTCCTCCAAGCGGCGCGACCGCGCCAAGCCCGAGGTCTACGGCGAGCCGAAGTGATGGCTCGCATGGAAGAGTCACAGCCGGAGCGGCGCTTCCTGGCCATCAAGATCGTGATGATGCCGCGGGACACCAATCCGTACGGGACGATCTTCGGCGGCGTGATTCTCAGTCACATCGACGTGGCGGGCGCGGTGGGGGCCGACTACGAGATCCGCCGATCGGGCTGGCCGGGCGCGCGCCTGGTTTCGGTGGGCATGAAGAGCGTCGAGTTCCACCGTCCGGTGTTCGTGGGCGACACCGTCAGCTTCTGGACCAGCCTGGTCAAGGTCGGCCGCACCTCGATCACGATGCACGTCGACGTCGAGACCCAGCGCCGCGGCGAAGTGGTCCACCTCACCGAGGCCGAAATCACCTACGTCGCCGTCGACGCCTCGACCGACGAACGCCGCCCCATCCCCATCCGCGGCGTCTGACACAGGATGGGGCTCCGACCCGTCCTTTTCTCGCCTTCTGGCCACCTGACAGCACTTTCCCCGCGAAGCCGCACGCCGAAGACCGTTTACGAACTCTCTGGGCGGTCGCATTCGAAAACCTCTGCGAGTTGCTCCGCAAGCCAACGATAGTCTGAGATCAGCGGGCCTGCCGTGCGAATTCCACCCGATTCGCGCCTATCGCACAGCCCCCTCGCCAGGTCCTCAATGCGGCTGGCCTGATCGGCGGTTTTGTGCGGGTTGCGGCGCTCGAATGAGGACCAGCGACGCCGGGCGACCCCAGCCATTTCCGTCCAGACTTCCGGCGATGAGCCGGCGACAGGGCAGCCGTCGTTCCACGCGTACTGAAGCTTGGTCGCCAACCGCGATTCGAGAGTCATGTGGGATTTGAAATTCCAATTGCCAAGGAGTGAGTCACGGAGGGATACGCATGGGAATATGTGGAATGCCGCCTAGCGCCGCTCAAATCCTCCACGGCTCGCGGTACGGATTGGCCAGCAGGCGGTTGGCTTCGTCGTCGCCGAGGAAGCGTTCGGCGGCCGGGTCCCAGCGCACCTTCCGGCCCAGGCGGAAGGCGATGTTGCCCAGGTGGCTCCAGCAGGTGGTGCGATGGCCGATTTCCACGTCCATCACCGGGCGGCGGCGCGAGGCGATGCACTCCAGCCAGTTACCCGAATGGCTGTCGCTGCGGGCCAGGTGCAGCTCGTCGCGGCGCGTGGGCGACAGGTCGGCCTGCCCCTTGGTGATCGAGAAATCCCAGAAGCCGCTCAGCGTGGCCTCGCTGCCCTCGAATTCGAGGTTCAGAGAACCGTTGCCCGGCTGATCCCAGATGGCCGTGAACGCGGGATCGGCGAACTCGTAGCGCACGCGGAGTGCGACGGGCACGTCGTAGAGGTTGTTGGGCTCCTCGCGTCCCGTGGCTTCGATGGTCACGGGTCCGGTGTGGTCGGCGCCCATGGCCCACGACACGACACTGAACATGTGTACGCCGTTGTCGGCAATTGCCCCGCCGCCGTAGTCCATGAAGTAGCGGTAGGTGAAGTGGCAGCGCTTCGGATGGTAGGCGGCCCAGGGGGCCGGCCCCAGCCACAAATCCCAATCCAACTGCGATGGAACGGCCTGAGCAGGCTC
>CAZFKF010001355.1:0-1978 GCA_964518805.1 uncultured Planctomycetaceae bacterium
ATACGCTGCGGCCCAAGCTGCTCGCGATTCTGGGAGGCACCGCGCGGCAGGACCTGCTATCCCGGGTAGAGACCGCCCACCATGGGCTTCCTGCTGTCGACGACGATTACCGCGCCTTCCTCCGTTCCGAGTTGGACGCCTGGAAGAGGGAGAATCCCGCGGCCATCGGCTTTCTTCGTTCGATGGATCACGTGGTCGCCGTGGCCCGGCCCGCGATTTCCGTGCTCTTGGTGGTCAGCGGCTGGCATGTCGCGGGCGACCTGGCGGGGCAGGCCGCGGCCCATGCTGCCACGCACACCGTTGGACAACTCGCCCAGGAAGCGGCGATCACCGGCGGCATTGCCGGTGGGGGCGAGGCCCTCGTTTCCACGACCACCGAAGGCGTGCGGCACGCAGCCGGCCGGCTGTTCGTCCGCCTTCAATCGCGCTATGCCCAGCAGCGGGCCGAGTGGCTCGCCCGCTGGCTCGAACGAGAGCTGCTTGGCAGCGTCCTTGCCGAACTCCGCCGCGGCGCCGAAATTCCCGGTCAGGCCCAAATGGCGGAAGTGGAATCGTTGATCGCCGCCCTCCGACAAGACTGCGCCGCCGAAGTGGATCGTGGTCAATGCAGCGAACGAGGCGCGCCCCCCTACTCGCTCTCTCCCCAGACCCTCGGCGATTGAAAACCGGGCGGCTGGGGACGCGTCTTCGGCGGCATCGCCTGCCGGGCCAGGGTCTCGTAGCGAGCCAGGAGTTCCTTGGCCTTCTCCGGCAAGTTCGCGGCCTGATTGTCCTTCTCGTACGGATCGTGCGCGATGTTGAACAACTCGATGAAATCGCCGCGCTCGTCGGCCTCCGCCTCACTCCGAGGGTTACTCTTCCTCGTGGCGCCCGCGGCACGCCCTTCAGCCGTGCCGTGCGAACCGTTGATCACCAACTTCCAATTGCCGACTCGGATCGCCCCGCTCGACGGCGCGGCGTTGTGCAGGATTTCTTCGTGGGGCGAACGCTGGCCCTGGGCGATCGTGGCCCAGGCGTCCCTGCCGTCCAAAGGAAGCCTCTGCGCCAGCGGGGCTCCGGCCAGTTTCAAGAGCGTGGGATACCAGTCGACCATGTGCAGCGGCTCCTGAACGACACTGCCGGGCTTGATCTTGCCTTGCCAGGAGGCGAAGGCCGCCACGCGCACCCCGCCCTCGTACAACGTGCCCTTTCCGGCCCGGAACGGGCCGTTGCTGGTGATGACGCCGGGCGAAGGTCCTCCGTTGTCGCTGCAAAACACGATCAGGGTGTCTTGCATCAGGGCTTTTCGCTCGAAGGCCGCAACGATCTGCCCGACCGCTTCGTCCATCGCGGCGACCATCCCCGCGTAAGCGCGTCGCCGGGGCCGGAGGCGCTCGTACGGCTTCATGTACTCCTCGGGAACCTGGAGAGGCGAGTGGACCGCGTTGAAGGGCACGTAGAGAAACAGGGGACGATGGGGATCGTGCCCGTCCACCAGCCTGACCGCTTCGCGGGCGATCAGATGGGTCGAATACCCTTTGTCGTAACAGGCATTGTCGTCCCGGTGCCAATCGTGTCCTCCGTCGCGCGCGTGCGTGAAATAGTCGATCATGCCGTTGTAGAGGCCGTACTGATGATCGAAGCCGCGACGCGTCGGCAGGTAGGGCGGCTCGAAGTGCCCCAGGTGCCACTTCCCGCAGATGGCGGTCGTGTATCCGGCTTCGTGGAGGGCCTGGGCCAAGGTCCGTTCCTCCAAAGGCAGACCGTAGGTTGCCCACGGACGGACCACTCCGACTTGCAGTCCCTGGCGCATGGGATAGCGACCGGTCATGAGCGAGGAGCGCGTGGGTGAGCACACCGGCTGGACGTAGAACTGTTCGAGCCGGACACCGCCGGCAGCCAGCCGGTCCAGGCACGGGGTCTTGATTTCGCTGCCGTGGAAGCCCACGTCTCCCCAACCGAGGTCGTCTGCAAGAAGGAAAAGAATGTGCGGACGGCT
>CAZFKF010001356.1:0-1976 GCA_964518805.1 uncultured Planctomycetaceae bacterium
CAACCGGTGCGCACACGGAGCTTCTTCTTCGCCGATCCTCTCGTGCCCACCGAGCGCGGTGGCCAAGCGCCGCAGCCGTCTGCCTCGGACGCGTCAACGGCGGGTTCTCAGCCGTCCGCCAGCCATCAGGCCTCGAGGACTTGCACGCGCGTCAAGCCACCCAGCGACGTGATCAAGCTGGAAGACCGCCTGCGCTATGTCTTGCAGCCATCGTTAGAGTCGCTGTTGGACAGCCGTTCGCTCACGTTCCCCTTCCCGCCGTTTCCGTACCAGTGGGAAGGCGTTGCCTTCCTGTATCCGCACCAGACGGCGATCCTGGCCGACGAGATGGGCTTGGGAAAGACCATGCAGGCGATCACCGCGGTTCGCCTGCTGCTGCATGCCGGGGAGGTCCGCAAGGTGCTCCTCGTGTGCCCCAAGCCGCTGGTATCGAATTGGCAGCGGGAGTTCCACGTCTGGGCGCCGGAAGTGCCGCTTCTGGTCATCGAAGGCGACCAGGCCCGGCGCCGCTGGCAATGGGAGTTGCCCGGCGCCCCGGTGAAACTGGCCAACTACGAATTGCTCCACCGCGACCGCGACATGCTGGAAGGCCCGTCGGCCGCCGATGGGCCGCTCGACTTCGACCTAGTGATCCTCGACGAATCGCAGCGGATCAAGAACCGCGGCAGCGCCACCAGCCAGGCCGCCAAGGCCATTCGCCGCCGCCGCGCCTGGGCCATGACCGGCACGCCCATCGAGAACAGCCCGGAAGATCTGGTGGGCATCTTCGACTTTCTGATCCCCGGCTACCTCTCCTCGGACTTGACGCCCCGCCGCATGGCCCGGGCCGTGAGCGATTACGTGATCCGCAGGACCAAGGACCAGGTCCTCACCGAGCTGCCGCCCAAGTTGTTTCGTGACGCCGAGTTGGACCTTTCGCCCGAACAGCGAGAGACCTACAAGATGGCCGAGGACGACGGGGTGCTGCGGCTCACGGACTTGGGCCATTCGGTCACGATCCAGCACGTCTTCGAACTGGTCTTGCGTCTGAAACAGATCTGCAATTTCGATCCCGCCACGGGGGCCAGCGCGAAGCTCGAACGGCTGGAAGCCGACCTCGAGGAGGTGGTGGCCAGCGGGCGCAAGGCCCTGGTCTTCAGCCAATGGGTCGAGACGCTGCAGAAGTTGAGCCGCCACCTCGAACGCTTTGGGCCGCTGGAATTCCACGGCAAGATCCCGCCGCGCCAGCGCGACGGCGTCCTCCAGCAGTTCCGCGAGGATGGCAGCCGCCATGTGCTTCTGATGAGCTACGGGGCGGGCGGTGTGGGACTGAATCTCCAGTTCGCCGGCTACGTGTTCCTCTTCGATCGCTGGTGGAATCCGGCGATCGAGGATCAGGCCATCAACCGCGCCCACCGCATCGGCAGCTCCGGCCCGGTCACCGTGACGCGGTTCCTCATGCTCGAAACGATCGAAGAACGGATCGACCGCATCCTGCAGGAAAAACGCGATCTGTTCGACACGATCTTCTCGGACGGCGTCGGCCAACGGCCCAAGCGCGGCCTGACGCACGAACAGATCTTCGGCCTGTTCGATCTCCAATGCCCCAGCGGCCCGATCGACACCGCGGCGTGAGCGCCGGGCCGCGTCCAGGTTTACATCCGAGCTTCGCCAGGACACAATCGGCGGCAATTCGAGGCGGAGACTCTATCTGCGGGAGACGAACCATGCGCCTTCGCGCCTTCGCATGTGACGTTGCCGCTGCAACCGTACTTCTGTCCGCGATTGCTGGCGGACTACGAACGGGAGATCTGGGCCGGCGTCCTGTCGGGCGGCCGGGTGAACTTCCATCCGCTCTTCCCCTACTCGAACCCCTAGGAATTCAGCTACGAAGTGCTCCAGCGAGGCCCCTTGATGCGCGGAGACTGCCGCAACTGCCGGGATTGGGTGGCATGCTCTCACGACGCGAAGCGTCGGGTGAGCATGGGAACCGCCAT
>CAZFKF010001357.1:0-1975 GCA_964518805.1 uncultured Planctomycetaceae bacterium
ATCCAAGAATCGGACTTGGTCCCGGCGAGGCGGAGGCAATCAGTCTTGCCCGCGAACTCCAGGCGGACATCCTGCTCATTGACGAACGGAAGGGCGTGGCGGCGGCTCGCCAGTATGGTCTCTTCGTTACGGGAACTCTCGGCGTGCTGGAGATAGCGGCAGAAAGAGGGCTCATCGCTCTGCCCGTGGCGATTGCCGCCCTCCGTCAAACCACGTTTCGCGTCTCGGACGAGCTACTCACTGCGATGCTGCAGCGTGATCGAGAACGATCGGGCGGCGTGCCTCGCCGCAGCGAAGGACTTGGTCGCTAGACGCGGGAGATCGCGATCCCACGTGCTGAGGGAACACTGGTCTACGCCGTGCTTGCCAATACACGGTCGATCACCTCCTCGAATGCTCGCAGCCGCCTCGCTTGAATGACCACGCCTAGGTTGATGGGAATGTGAGAGACGGCTTGGACTTCCTGCCGCGTGGGCACCACCACAATCTGGAGTTCCCCCGCAACCGAGTGCTGTGGACCTGCATAGAGGACACCCAGCAATTTGACGCGCGTCCCCAACGCGAAATTGCCGGCGGCCGTTTAGAAGCCACCGCTGTTGTACAGCATCACCGGCGAGCCACTCGCCCCGCGCGATTGGCTTGTTCGAGAAGTCCCCCGATCGGCAACATGCACAAATCGACGCTTGGATCCGGGTGGGGAATCCAGGACCCTGCGAACTCACTCATGCAGAAACGCTCGGACTGCCTGATCGACGGCAGTCCGTCATCCCCTTGCAGGTGAATGTGGAAGGCCCCAAGAATCGCGCCCTGCACCACATGTTTGTTGGTTACAATGGCGGGAACGAAACGGTTCTCGCGACGGCATAGAGCGAAGAAGACCCTGTTCCTGTGCCCTGCCCACCGTCTGCATTCTGGCATTCGATGCGAACCGTACTGTACACCAGCATTCCAGCAGGGGATGGCCGACGTGATACGGGCTTATCAGAGAGAGCATGCAATTCTGCCGTTTGCTTTCCCTCACGGGTTGAACCAACGGTGTTCCCGCGCCCGTCGCGTGCCGCTTAGCGTCACCCCCCATCAGTCATCCCTTCCGCGGGAAGCGTCTGCGAACCGTGGTTCATCAGGTGCGCATCAACCTCGTTGGCCACGATCACGCCGTAGTTGACCGCTCCGAGCCAGCCGGACATGATGATTCCCACGCTGCCGGCATGATACAGTCCTTCGATCTGCTGGGGGAGCCCCCGGCTCACGGCGAGGCCCTCGAACTTGGTGCCGAAGCTGGCCCCTTCGAGGTGGCCCGTGTAGCGGGCAAACGTGACCGGCGTGGCGCATTCGACCCAGGCCAGCTTGCTGCGGATGTCGCCGACGTGTTTCGAGAGGGCGTCGAGCGTCGATTCGATCAAGTCCTGTTTGCTCTGCCGGTACGCGTCCTTATCGAGCCCGGCCCAATCGTCGTAGCGGGCATTTGTGCTGGCGACGATCAGGTAGCGGTCCGATCCGGGACGCGTCTTCGGATAGTAGAACGAATAGGTGCGGCTGGTGACGTCGCGGCTCAAGAGCAACTCGGTGCGAAACGCCGGGGCGGTGGAACTGAACAGCAGGTCGCCGCAGGCCGCTTCGTCGACCGTTTCGCCGGGGCGCAGGGCCATGTAGACCTGGGTGCTGGAGTTGTTCAGACGCACGGCCCGGGCCTGATCGACGAATCGGGCGTCGAAATGCTCCGGGCCGATGAGGTGGAAGATCGTTCCTTTGAGATTGGCGTTGGAGATGACCGCCCGGGCGCGGATCGTCCGGCCGCCGGCCTTCACCCCGACGACCTTGCGCCCGTCGACGGAGATCGCCTCGACGCCCGCGCGGATGCGGGCGTCGACGCCACTGCGCCGCAGTTCGTCCTGCGCCAAGCCGATCATGCGGTCGGTGCCGCCCTGGAAGGTGTAGACGCCCTTCGACATGAAGTTCGAGAAGACAATCCCGT
>CAZFKF010001358.1:0-1974 GCA_964518805.1 uncultured Planctomycetaceae bacterium
ATGAGAAGGGGCAGGAATGGATGCCCGCCCCGACTCCCAAGCCGGGCACGGGCACCTACCTGGGCCTGGGTCGCTATGCCCTGGACAACGCCTGGCGACTCGACGAGGTGCTGCGCATGGCAAGCCGGAACGGCGTGCGATTGATGTTCTGCCTGGGCACTTATGGAGAATTCACCGACGGCGGCTATTTCAACGAAGGCTGCTGGGTCAGCAATCCCTACAATGCCCGAAACGGCGGCCCCTGCGCCAAGCCCGACGACTTCTGGACCAACTCCCAGGCCAAGAAGCGCTACAAACAGCGGCTCCGCTACCTCATTGCCCGCTGGGGATACTCGCCGGACTTGTTCGCCTGGGAGTTCTGGAACGAGGTGCCCTCGACGCCCGAGTGCGACCGCTGGATCGCCGAAATGGCGGCGTATCTCAAGCAGCACGATCCGAACCGGCACCTGGTGAGCACCACCTACGGAACGGCGGCGACCTGGAAATGCCCGGACGTCGATTTCTCGATGAAACACTACTACGGCCAGGCCGGAAACACCGCCGATTTCACGCCGATCATCGCCGACGAGGCCCGCGAGGCGATCGCCTTCGGCAAGCCTTACCTGCTGGCCGAGTTCGGCATCGACTGGCAGACCGGCGACAACCGCTGGGATCCCAAGGGGACTGGCCGGAACATGCACAACGGGGCCTGGGCCGCGGTCATGTCCGGGGCGGCCGGAAGCGCGATGCTCTGGTACTGGGACGGCTACGTTCATCCGTTCGGCCTGTATCGCGTGCTGACGCCCGTGCGGAAGTTCGCCGACACGGTCGATTGGGCCAACACCCGCTTCGTTCCGCTCGCCGACATCGGCGTCGAGACGGCCCCAAACCAGCCCGAAACGTTCACCGAAGTGGTCATCCCCGGGACCGTCGAATGGGGCCTCACGCCTTCCCACGAGTACACTGTGCGTCGCGACGGCAGGGTCGAAGGCGGGCCTGTGGCCATGGCCATCGGCAGTCCGAAACGCGCTGGCAAGGAGTTGCACACGCAGCTCACGTGGCATCTCGACATGCCGCGGGCCGGCAAGGTCATCGCCCGATTGGGCCAGGTGTGCTCGCACGCCGAGCTGCGAGTCTCGTTGGACAACCACGAGAAGCTCCGGCGCGAGCTTGCGACTGGGGCGCCGGGCAAAGGCCCTTGGAAGACCGCGAAGAAGCTCGACCAATGGAACGTCTGGATCAGCGACTACGACGCCGAGATCGCCATCGACGTGCCCGCCGGCCGGCACGATCTGGCCTTTGCCAACGCCGATGGCGACTGGCTGCAAATCCGCAGCCTCACGCTTCCGGCGTACCGGTCGAGCCGGTATCCCGACGTCAACGCGCTCGGCCTGGCCAGCGATAAGCTCGTGCTCGTGTGGGTCCAGAACCGGCAGAGCACCTGGCGGACCGAGTACGACGGCAAGAAGCCGGTGACGCTCGCGGGGCTCCGCCTGAACGTGCCGGCGCCGCGGCCCGGCACGTGGCGCGTGGAGTGGTGGGACACGGTGGGAGGGAAGGTCTTGCGGCGCGAGACGGTCGAGGCGGAGGCAGGCAAGCTGTTGCTTGGCGTCCCGGACTTCGCCCGCGACCTGGCCCTTCGCATCGAGAACCCGTAGTCCGCGCCTCGCAAGCGGGCGGCGGCGAAGACCGTCTACTTCGCCGAAAAGCGGTAGATCGTCGTGGTGCGGTACTCTTGGCCCGGTTCGAGGATTGTCGAGGGAAAGTTCGCCCGGTTGGGCGAGTTGGGAAAGTGCTGGGTTTCGAGGCAGAATCCGAATCGGTACTTGTATACCTTGTGGCCCTTGCCCACGTTCGTACCGTCAAGGAAGTTGCCGCTGTAGAACTGGATGCCCGGCTCGGTGGTGAGCACCTCCATGACTCGCCCGCTGGCGGGCGAGTAGACCCGGGCCGCGAGCCCCATCTCACCCGGCTTCTTGGCAAGCACGAAGTTGT
>CAZFKF010001359.1:0-1973 GCA_964518805.1 uncultured Planctomycetaceae bacterium
TCTTATCGGCTTCCGTTCGCTCCAACAACAGACAATGTAGAATGTCCCCTTTTGCTTCTTTGGCGGGGCCCTTCAGTTGGATTCGCAGCTTCTTGCCCGTCCGGTCTTCCGCCTCCAGAATGCACTCCGGCGCCCAGGCCGCTCCTGACCAGGGCAACTCCACAAAACTGGGCTCGCCTTCCGAGGCGGGGCTGCGGGCGAACCTTCGCATCTGCTCTTTCAGCCTCGTCGCGTTCAGCCGTAATCGACGCGCGGTGGCATGCAGTCCGTGAATCGAAGCCGTCTCCGCCGCCATCCGCCAGAGTGGTTCGGGAATTCGTCCACGCCGTTTCCCGCCTCGCCGCCAACGCTCGAAGCTCCTCTCCGTCTCCGCCATGGCCCCCGCAACGGCGGGTGTCGCCTGGATATCCATCGGCCGCCCTCCTCTCAAAAGTCGAGATAGCAACCGACGAGTCTACCCCATCTACCTCAGCGGGTTCATGCAGGCTTGCCGAAAGGACACGGTCCACGAGGTTGTCGACGCCCAGCCACTGGCGGTAGCGGGCCGTCAGGCTGCAGGTCAGCGTGTCGCCGAAGCCGGCGAAGAAGTTGTTGGCGTTGTCGAGCCACCGGTCATACCAAGGGCGGGAATCCGCTGGCGGCGGCGGCGTCTGCCGCCGTACCGCGTCCTCGAACACGGCGTCGATCAAGGCCGGCGTGACGACCTGGTCGAACGAGGCGTACTGCCCAGCCTACGATGACTTCCCAAAGCGTCAGGGCGCGCCACCCG
This sequence comes from uncultured Planctomycetaceae bacterium, assembly GCA_964518805.1. Taxonomy (GTDB): domain Bacteria; phylum Planctomycetota; class Planctomycetia; order Pirellulales; family Thermoguttaceae; genus CALFBP01. The sequence goes on from CAZFKF010001359.1 coordinate 770, forward strand.
ACCCGTCCAATGCAATAGCTATCGTCTAAATGCGCTCTGACCCCAAGACTCCTTTCTTCTCGCCCCTTTCCAAAGGTCACGCCAGATTCCTGCAGCACTTTGACGGCGTCACTGAACGTAGCGGGTAGGTCCCGATGAAAAGTGCCGTAACTGGTCAATTCAGACTGGAATCTCGTCAGGGCCATCGACGTAGCCTCCCACCGATGCTGTTCGCGTTCACGAACGATTGGAACAACGTACAGGACCACCACCCCGACTAACAGAATGAGCGCGATAACCCTTGCTCGTGAATTCATTGCTGTGGCAACTCAGATGGCCCTTTCCAATCGGCGCTTGGGGTGGGCGCCTACTGCAGCAGAACCAAACCGACAAACAGTACCGTAAGGACGACAAAAAGGCCAAGTAAACCGGCGGCGTAGCACCGACGAAGGATCGCATTCAGTGATGCCCCTACCGTAATCCCCAAAGCCGTCAGGGAGTATAGTTGCTCCGAATCAAACTTCACCGGAAGGAACGCCCACGCGATGATCGCACCCAGCGCAGCCCCCGGCACCGTGGCGTACCGCCGCCGCCTCGTACCCCAGAACATCAACATCGTCGTAAACGTGAGTACACCAACCAGGAGATTTACCGTTGCTGCGCAAAAGCAGCCAACGACGCCGGCCGCAACAAGCCAAGCCCGCCGCGCTAAACCGCACCACGGTCTGTGTATATCTCTCTTCTTGTCAGTTTCGAGCATGGAAACACCCAAGAAACGGCACGCTGCCTAAAACGTCCTAATTCCCGTATTCATTCCGGGGTAGGAGTGCGTCTTCGTCGAATAGGTTCCCGGCCTCAGGTCGAGCCACGGGTCAAACAACACGATCAATGTATCGGCGGATGGTGGCTTGGCCACTTCGTACCCGGACGGTCGGACTAACAGGTAGTTGTGTTGAAGACGCCACAAACCCCACTTCTGAATGCCGCCGTGCCATTGAACCCGTTCGATTTTCAATAGGGAGTTCAACTTCATTTCTTCTCCCCCAACTCTGACCGTTCCGTCCAGGAAGTGGCTGGCGCTATCCAGAAGGTCCGTGGCCCAGTCATCGCACCAGGGGTGATTCATCTTGTCCTGTATGCCGAACCGGTCCAGCCAGTAGTTGCGCGTACCCTGTGGCCCCTAGATAATTCTTGCCCACTTTTTCGGCTTAAGTGGTAGAGTAAT
>CAZFKF010001360.1:0-1971 GCA_964518805.1 uncultured Planctomycetaceae bacterium
ATGTATGCCGACGCCTCGCACACGTACTTCCTCGACCAGGAGAACTACGAGCAGTACGGGCTCTCGAAGGAGAGCATTGCCGAGGACAGCCTGTACCTGACCGAGGATCTGGAGGGAATCCAGGTGCTAATCTACAACGATCAGGCCGTCGGGATTCAGTTACCGGCCGCCGTCGAATTGACCGTGACGCAGTGCGACCCCGGGGTGCGTGGCAACTCGGCCACCGGGCGGACCAAACCGGCCACCCTGGAAACCGGTTTGGTCGTTCAGGTGCCCGAGTACTTGAACCAAGGGGAACGCGTCAAGGTCGACACCCGGACCGGCGTTTTTCTCTCCCGGGCGTGAGATGCCGGGCGCACATCTTATCGGCGTTTCACACGCACTCTGGTTTCCACCGACCCGGCCCTTCACGTCTTGGTCGCGGTCCAGAATCCGGTGCAGCAGCCCGCCGTGGGCCTTCGTAATGGGCCGCAAGAAACGACAGGCCCCCTTGCGGTTTCAAGGGGTTCTGCTCAATCTTGCGATTCGATGCAACCAGTTGCGGGAATCATCAGCGGAGAGGAGAGGATATGGTGTGATTCACCTATCCGAATAGCCGGTGAAGTCCGGCGCGGGCTTCTTGGCATAGCGGAAACTCTTTGTCCATGTGCGAGCATCGTCTTCGCTGAGTTTCAACGTACCGTCCGACCGGAACTCCGCGTTGGCCGGATTGGAAAAGAGAATGTTGCCCTTGCCGGTCGCCGGGTTCAGCGAGTGGAATAGCAGGCTCGCCTGGCAGCCGCGGGGCTCGACCAGCGCCTTCTCCGCCCAGACTCCCGAAAACGTCGCGCCCCCGTCCTTGCTGATGGATACAACCCGGTAGTCCTCGTCGTCGTCCTGGTTGCGACTGTTGAGCATCACGTCGCCGTTGCTCAGCTCGACTACCGTGGACTCGGTGGTTTGCGGTCGCGGAACACCGCCGCCGATTTGCCACGTCTCGCCGTGGTCGTCGGTATAGATGATGTGCGACACCATGTGCGTCCGCTCGGCGTTGTGGCGGGCGGGAACGACGATCCGCCCCTTGTGCGGCTCGCTCCGTTTCACGATGGCGTGGCAAGGGCCGGTGCCATACCACTTCCAGTTCGGGCGATACACCGAACGCGTGATGTTGCGCGGCTTGGACCACGTCACCCCGTCGCCGTCCGAGTGCATGACAAACACCTCGCGCGCGGTGCGGTCCTTCTCGGAGGGAATCCACTTGTTCCACAGCCAGACGAGCAAAACCCGTCCGGAGGGCAGCACGGCCGGGCTTTATGCCGTGGGAAATCCCAACGACGAATCGCCGGTGCTGGTCACGGCGAACTACAAGCTCACGTTCGATCATCTCCGTTCCCAATCCGTGATATCTCACGACATGCTGATCGTACCTCAACTGGCCGCAGTTGGTGTGACCGCACACGAAGTCCACAAACGCAGCGGTTTCCGAGTCATGTTCGGCCCGGTGTACGCCTCGGATGGCAGCAGCAGTCCTTGGACCTATGCTATTGCCGCTGCGTCCATCGTCGCGCCGCCCAGTCGGCCACCCGCTAACGGTCTCTCCTCCCCCCTGGCCCTGCTGTGCGCTCACGGGGCGTTTATTTCTTTCGAGATGGCACCAGCAGGCCGATTAAGCCTCGCGTGCGCAGCGACTCTTCCGCTTTGGCAGGCGAGGGGAGATCGGGACGGCTTGCCTCCGATCTCCGGACTCAACTGTTGGCGACTGCGCTGCGAGACGTTTAGTTCCTGCCGACGCGTCCCGTCGGCGTCTCGATTTTGGACCAGAACGGATGCTGGCGGTCGCCACGCGTTCGGGCGTCTTCGAGCAGGACGTTCAGGTCGCCGGCAAGCGAGGCAGCACTGGTGTTGATCGAGTTGCGGTTGATGGTGATCGTGAACCGGCGGCTCAGGTCGAGGAGGTCGGGAGACAGCCAGACGGTGACCTGGCCAGCCCCG
>CAZFKF010001361.1:0-1970 GCA_964518805.1 uncultured Planctomycetaceae bacterium
GGCCCTCTACGCGGCGAAGGCCAACGGACGGAATCGAACCTACTACTACGATCGCGGAGATTGCGTGCCGGTCGATTCGGCTGCCGTCGCCGCGCGCTCCGAGGTCGCCAAGGCCGTCCATCAGGAACTGGTCGGCGCGGAAGTCGAAGAATGGTCCAGCGATCGGCGAAACCTGGCGCGGCATAAGTTCCCGCGGATCCAGTCGATCGCCCCGTACGTCGACGGCCGCGTCCCCACGGCCGAGGAGTTCCGCGACGTTCGATGCCGCGACTTGAATTCCGGCGGACTGTCGTTCTGGCTCCCGGCTCCTCCCGACTTCTCATCGCTCGTCGTGGCGCTCGGCCGCGACGATACCGTCAAGTACCTGCTGGGCGAGGTCTCGCACACGGCAACCGTCCAAGTCGGCGATAAGACCGTATACCTCGTCGGCTGTCGATTCACAGGACGCCTCGATATTTCCGAGTTGCCGGTCGCCGCCGCTTCGGCAAAGGCATGAAGACCGACGATCGCAGGCCGGGTGCAAGGCGGGTTCGCAGCGGCGTAAGCGTCTCGGCTTCTCTGGCAGATGCTTTACACCGCCTGGGCTCGCCCCGATAATGGCCTTCAATATCAGTAGGCTGGCCCCCCCGTTCGCCCTTGTGATTCCTGGGGGCCAGCCCAACGGAAGGACACCGGCTGACGTTGGGCCGACCGACGCGCATCCTCCCAAAGCGATCCTCAACAAGTAGCTTCACTTCGCGAACAAGGAGCCCGCTCATGACCGCGCCCCATGAATTCTCTCGCCGCAGCTTCCTCGGCAAGACCGCCGGCGCTGCTGGGTTGGCCGCCCCGTTGGCCGTCTCGGCTACAACCCTGGGACTGGAGAACACGCCCGGCCCCAACGAGCGGATTCACGTGGCCCTGATCGGCTGCGGCGGGATGGGCCAGCACAACCTGGCCCAGTGCGCGGCCCACAAAGACGTGGCCGTGGTGGCCGCCTGCGACCCCTGGAAGCCGCGCCGCGATGCGGTGGCGGCCCAGTACAAGCCGGCCTGCAAGGCACACCACGACTACCGCGAGGTGCTCGACCGCAAGGACGTCGATGCGGTGATCATCGCTCCGCCGCCGCACTGGCACGCCTTGATCGCGATCCAAGCCTGCGCGGCGGGCAAGGACATCTACCTGCAGAAGCCGATGACCTTGCACCTGGCCGAGAGCCTTGCCGTGCGCAACGCGGTCCGGAAGCACAAGCGGATCAGCCAGGTCGGCACGCAGATCCACGCCGGCGACAACTACCGGCGGATCGTCGAGATGGTCCGCGCAGATCATCTTGGCAAGATCAGCGTCGTCCGTACGTTCAACGTGATGAACCAAGGCCCGCAGGGCGTGGGCCACGACCCGAACACCACGCCCCCGGCGGACCTGGACTGGAACCTCTGGACCGGCCCCGCCCCGCTGCGACCGTACAACGCCATCCTCGCCGCCAATTCGTACAATCACTGCTCGTGGATGGACTACGCGGGCGGGTGGCTTTGCGGCATGGCCCCGCACATCATCGACCTGCCGATCTGGGCCCTGGATCTGGGTTTTCCCACGGCCACCAGCTCCCTCGGCGGCCGTTTCGTGATCAAGGATGACGGCGACGCTCCCGACGTGCAGGAAGTCCTTTGGAAGTATCCCAAGTGCACCATGACCTGGATGTCTTCCCTGACGAACAGTTACGGCTTTGATCTGCACGGCAATCCGGTCCCGCAGCGCCGTCTGGGGATCTACTTCCACGGCGTCGACGCCACGATGTACTGCGACTACGGCATGAACAAGATTGTGCCCGAGGGCGACCGCATGAAGGGCAAGAAGGTGCCCGAGAAGTCGATCCCGTCGTCGCCCGGCCACGAACGCCAGTGGCTCGACTCGATCAAGTCGCGCAAAGAGCCCGACTGCTGTGTGGATTACCACGTGCGTGTCGACGTGCCGCTGGTGCTGGCCAATCT
>CAZFKF010001362.1:0-1970 GCA_964518805.1 uncultured Planctomycetaceae bacterium
GATCGATGGCCCGGCCCGCCGCCTCCGTGTCGGTCAAACCGGTCCCGAGCACAAAGCGGATGCTCGGGTCGGCCTTCAACTGGCGCGATACGGCTTCGAGGGCTTTCTTGGGTTCGTTTCCGGTGCAGATCGTCTTGGTAGCGATGCCCTGCTTGGCCAGCACTTCCTGGATGGCGCGAAGCCGGTCGTCGAGCGCCGAAATGCCGAGGTCGTGCTGGGTGACGAGCACCTTGGCGTCCTTGGGGACAAACGGCAAGGCATGGGTCGCCAACGTGCGGCCGGCCTTGTAGAAATCCTGGCACACCGCGGCCAGGCGGGCGTTGGGCGTGGTGTGATCGTCGACGTTGAACGCCACGACAGGCACGCCCTTGCCCACCGCCTCGGACACCACCTCGTCGAAAGCCACGGGGTCGATGATGTTCAGGGCGATGCCGTGACAGCCGTCGGCCACGGCCTTGCGCACCATCTCGGCCTGGGCCTTCAGGTCCACGCCGTCGGTGCCGATGAACTCGCACCGGACGTTCATGGCCCGGGCCGCGTCGGCCATTCCCTTCTTCACCGGATTGAAGAAGGCCTCGTCCCGGCAACAGGTGATGAAGACAAATCGCAACTCTTGCGCCCGCAGCGACTCACCCGATCCGGTGGATGGAAGGACCACGATCGCCACTCCTGCAAGTGCCAATGCCAAGATTTTCATTGAGATACTATCCTCAGGGATTCGCTTGTTCGCGCCATTGATAGCTGCGTCGCCAACGGCTGTCAAGCAGCCGTTGACTCCATTCGATCGGGGGGAGTAGAATTCAAGTCGATAATCAACTCTGTCAACGGATGGGAGACGCGAGCATGATGGCGCCTCAGGATCTGGAATCCGAGTTGAAGAAGCAACCCTTTCAGCCGTTCCGCATCGTCACCACCAGCGGGGAAACCTACGACATCACGGAGAGGGACTTTCCGCTCCTTCTCGTCGGCAAGCGAACCGTGATTATTGGGCTGCGCGTCCCCGAGACTGATCCCTACTTCGATCGTTACGAAGTGGTATCGCTGGTGCGTATCATCCGCCTTGAGCCGATCCCCGTCCAACGGCAGCAACAGCCTGCGTGAACAGAAGGCCCCTGGGGCGGGCCGAGCACGGCGACACCCCTCGCGATTCAGGTGGCCGTTCAACCGGGCCTCACTTCGTTTGGTCCGCCCTGCGATTGGAGTACTGCCGCGCGTGGGCGCGTACTTCGTCGGCGGTCAGGGCGCGACTGTAGAGCCGGACCTCATCCAGCAGGCCGATGAAGTGCGACTTGTGTTTCTCTTCATAATTGCCCAGGCAGAGATGGAAACTGTTGGGGTTGACCGGGCCGGGCCGGGCCATGACGCCGCGCTCGACCCCGTCCACGTAGATCCGCATGGTCTTGCCGTCGAAGGTGCCGGCCAGGTGGACCCACGTGTGGGTCGGCAGCGGCACGTCGGCCGTGAGGTGGTGGCTGAATTCGGTCTGGGGGACCTCGAAACAGGGCTTGCCGCGGAGAATGCCCAAGCGGTAGCCCGTGGACGTGCCGCCGCCGAACACGCGATTGACGATCCAGTTGTTCGGCAGTCCGGCCTGATCGGTCTTTACCCAGCATTCGATCGAAAGTTCCGTTGTGGGCGAAAGTGAGGGATGACTTTCGACCAGCACCCAGCCGCCGTCGCAGACCAGGGCGCTGCCGTCGATGCCCGCGGCCTTGGCGGCGTGGTGGATCACTCCTCCCCGGCGGTTGCCCGAGAAGTCGAGGGCCACGGGGCTGTTGGCCGGCTCGTCGAACGCCCACCAGCCGATGAGTCCCTCGTCGCGAACGCCGGCCTTGCGCACCTTCTTCGCGGCCAGACCGCGGAATTCTTCGCGGCGTTTCGCCCAGGCATGGTAGGCCGTGTCGTAGGGGCCCAGGCCGATGTCTTCGGGAATCAGATCGACGTGGTCCGGCGGGGCGTCGGAAAACACC
>CAZFKF010001363.1:0-1963 GCA_964518805.1 uncultured Planctomycetaceae bacterium
GGACGTGGTTGTCGTGAACTGACTTTTCGAGCCGCCGGCGCTCGGTTACGTCGCGAATCACGGCGACGACCACCACATCGTCTTCCGTGTGGATCGGCCCAAGCGAGATCTCGGCCAGGAATTCGGTGCCGTCCTTGCGGCGGGCCGGAAGATCGGGCCGCGCGCCCATGCCGCGGATCCGCAAGTCGTTGTGGTACTGAACCCGATGCGCGATGTGGCTTTGACGCAGATGCTCGGGCACGAGCAGTTCGACGGGTTGCCCCAGCAGTTCTTCGGCGCGATAGCCGAACACCCGCTCCGTCTGCGCGTTGACCAGCACGATCTTCCCCGCGGAGTCGGCGATGACGATTGGATCGGGGGCTAGCTCCAGCACGGTCTGGCACCGCTGCTGGACACGTTGTTGCTCCGTCACGTCGGAGGCCGAGGCATAGATCAGACCTTCTTCCGGCCGAGGCATGGCCATCCACTGAAGCGTGCGATACGGGCCGTCCTTGGTGCGGTAGCGATTCAAGAAACGCACCGTGGGAATGCCCTCGGCCAGCTGGCGGACCACGTCCAACGTCTTCTCGCGATCGTCGGGGTGAACGAACTCGATGAGCGGGCGTGAGAGCAACTCGTCGCACGAGTAGCCCAGCGTGCGTTGAAAGGCCGGATTCACGCGCTGGAAGTAGCCGTCGGTCCGGGCAATGCAGAGCATATCCAGGCTGAGCGAGAACAACTGCTCCAGTTGTCCTGCCTCGACTTCGAGGCTTCGGACGCGTTCCTGCAACAGAGCAGGCTCGTCCGTACGGACGCGTTTCTGCGCCTGCGAATCTTGCACCGCGGCTCTCCCCGGTCCTTTGGCCCGCCTTGCCCCGCGGGTTTCGTCGACCATGGGAATCCTAAATTCAACGCGGCGGATTTCCACCCCCTCAGAGGACTCGTGGGATGGCCCCGAAGAAAACGGGCGACGCGCGGCAATGTCCGCGGTATGCAAACCAGCGCGCAAAAGGAAAGCCGCGGCACGAGGGTCGCGGCTTTCCCGATTGCGTACTACGTCGCGCGGAAATCGTTACTTCTGTTCGTCGATCTCCGGCGTGTCACGCTTCGACTGCCACTGCGACCAGATCAGTCCCAGGAGGCCGACGACGATCACGCCCCAGAACATGGCGTCCAGCGGCTTGGAAGCCGCTGAGAGCCCGGCGTCCTTGAGGGCCTTGAGGACCGCGCTGTCGTTCGTCTGGCGAAGCACCGACAGCATTTTTCCGTCATACGGGAGGGTCAACCCGATGATCAACAGGCTGACCATGTTCATCACCTTAATCAGCGGATTGATGGCCGGGCCGGCGGTGTCCTTGAAGGGATCGCCGACCGTATCGCCGGTGACGCTGGCCTTGTGCCGTTCGCTGCCCTTGCCCAGGTTCTTCTCGGGCTCCTTGGGCTCGTCTTCGATCATCTTCTTGGCGTTGTCCCAGGCCCCACCCGCGTTGGCCATGAAGACCGCGAGCAACTGCCCGGAGACGATCATCCCCGCCAGGAACCCGGCCAGGGCAATCGTGCCCAGACCGAACCCGACGAGCATCGGCACGAAGAGGGCCAGAAGCCCCGGGCCGATCAGCTCTTTCTGGGCGGACGTGGTGCAGATGTCGACCACGCGGCCGTAGTCGGGCTTCTTGGTCCCTTCCCAGATCGCCTTGTCGCGGAACTGGATGCGGACCTCCTTGACGATCAGGTACGCCGCGCGGCCCACCGCGCGGATGGTCATCGAACTGAACAGGAACGGCACGGCGCCGCCGATGAGCATGCCGATGAACAACGTCGGATCGGAAACGCTCAACAGCGACGACACCGCCTTGTACACGGTCTCGGAGATGCCCGCGGTTTCGCCGCCGCCGACCGAGCCCACCGAGACGATGAAGCTGTTGAACAGCGACACCGCCGCGATCACGGCCGAGCCGATGGCGATCCCCTTGGTGATGGCCTT
>CAZFKF010001364.1:0-1963 GCA_964518805.1 uncultured Planctomycetaceae bacterium
TCAACGGAGACCACGATGGCGACGCCTATCTGGTGGCCCTCGACCGGCGCTCGGGCAAGACCGTTTGGAAGACCCCGCGGGAAAACCGGACGCGAAGTTACTGCGCGCCGATCATCCGGCAGTCCGACGGCCGCGCGCAGATGATTCTCTCGGGCAACAAGTGCGTGGCCAGCTACGATCCGCGCGATGGGTCGCGACACTGGATCATCGACGGCCCGACCGAGCAGTTCGTCGCTTCCCTGGTCGACAACGGAAGGCTGCTCTTCATGACCGCCGGTTTCCCGGAGCACCACATCCTCGCCATTCGGCCTGACGGTCACGGCAATGTGACGGATACGCACGTGGTCTGGCGCACGCAGAAGGGCTGCTCCTACGTCCCCTCGCCGATCGCTGCCGGCGGACGGTTCTTCCTGGTGGTTTCCGACGAGGGGATGGCCAGTTGCTTCGAGGCGGAGACCGGCCAGCGACATTGGATGGAGCGGATCGGATCGCACTTCAGCACGTCGGCGGTTTCGGCCGACGGCCTGGTTCATTTCCTCTCGGACGACGGCGTGACCACGATCATCCGGCCTGACGTCACCTTTCAGCGCGTCGCTCGAAACGCCCTGGGCGAAGACTGCCGCGCATCGCCTGCCATCAGCCAGGGGCAGATCTTCGTCCGTGCCCGCAGCCACTTGTATTGCATCGGCGCGACACCTGGGGACTGACCGAAACGGTGGGCCGGAGGGCACGCGGACCGCAGGGGAAAAACCCTTCGCACAGTCTCTTCGCGGCGGAATTGTCAACGTGACGACCGGGCGCACGAGCTGCGCGGCGAGATTGTGCCCCGATTCGCTATTGCGCAGCGGTGCGTTGGGCGACGGCGCCGCCTGAGATCGCTTGCAGGTCGCGACGGGGAGAGTGCCATGCCTTCGCAACGGCGCCATCCACCAGTCTCCTCAACGCCTGGTAATCCTCGTCGCTCCGATCCTTCAGGCGCCGACGGTCTGGCGGCCCAGGCTTCGGCCTGCTTCTGCCAATCGGCCTCGATCTCTGAGCGTACTGTAGCTCGAATCGGGGCGGTCAGGACGCACGCCCAAGAAATACTCGCGACCACACCAATCCGCCAGCCGGTGCTCGCCCACATGGGCCGGTCCCTTTGGTCGAGACGTCGCACTTGGCCTTGGCCCGGATTCGCTCCAGGCGAAGAGTGCCACTTGAGTGTCGTGAATGATCTCGGTGAAGTCAACACATCTGCCGATTGCTTGCGGGTTGGGCGAGTTCGGGCGACAATACTCCGTTGGGCACTGGCCTTGTGGCTCATCGAATACCGCAGCAACGGCCTGGTGAGTACCGTGATCGACCTGGACAAAGACCGGCCATCGCGCTGTTTCCGCAGCAACAAGCCGCACATCCCCGCCGAATATCTGCCAGAGTATCACCTGCTCAAATCCCGGAAGAACGCAACGATCTCAAACAGATTGTGTTGCGTCAACGCCGACCTGAACTGTACCAGATCCTGGCAGCCGATGAGCCCAAGCCAATGGCAGCCACCGGAGCCGCGGATCGCTGAACAAACGTGCTGCGACACACTGCCGGCGATGAGACTGCCTTCGCGTAGCGAACCCTTGTTCGCCTTCAGACGCATTTTAAGAGACTGCCGAACGGCCATGAGGGCATCCGTCAGACCGCTGGCGAATTCGGCCCCCTTCTGGAACGCCCGCGTTCGTCCGGCCGTCGGAACTCGCCACGGTCCGTCAACCGCCCGGGGACCGGTTGACGACTGGCCATCTGCGCGCGATACTTGTCACCTGTTGTCTGCTTGCTTTCTCCTTCGGTGGGCGTCCGAGCGGGAATACTAGGGTAGCCAGTGTTGACGCCCCTGATATGGGGGGCGAGTGGGCACGCTTGGGGTCGCCACATTATCCCCCGGGGCTCAATCGGTTGTACGGATACTAGTCACGGTTCTCCTTCCGCAGACAAC
>CAZFKF010001365.1:0-1961 GCA_964518805.1 uncultured Planctomycetaceae bacterium
CGTCAAGAGGATGATCACTGTTGCGGGGATGGCCGCCGCAGCGCCGCACACGGCAAGTACAAGAAACTTGACCAGCATGAATAGCAGCGCGCGGCCCATCTTCAGGAAGCCCTCCGAGCCGCTCGCCACCAGCGGGGAAGGATAGAGCAAGAATAAGAAATTCTCGGTGCCAAGGAGGATCCAGTTGAACGGCAGGGCGAACAGGCCTGCGGCGAGCAGCATGTCCGTGGCCGCCGGCGCGAAGATCGCCGTGGCGGCGAAGGCCAGCCATTGCAGCAGGGTTAGCAGAATCGTGACCACGATCATCTGACCCAAGGCCATGGCCAGCGGCCGGATGGGCAGCGCCTTCAACAACTCCATGCGTTCGAAGTCGCCCCGAAACCCAAGCGGCACCTGCGCCGAGAAAAGGAACGTCATGTAGGCCATAACGCCGATGACCATGGGCGGCAGCATCGTCAACGGTCCGTGCTGAACACGGGATCCAGCGAACATCGGTACGGCGAAGGCCGCGGCCATCACGGCTGCCCACACGATGACACCGCGGCTGCTGCGGAGCGATTGGACCATCTGGCGCCAAACCACGGGTCCGACCCCGCCCAGCCACGGCGGCAGGGGCAGACGCGTGCTTCGCACGGTCGGTTGGGAATGCTGGGCGAAGACGCCGCCGCTCATCACGCGGCGTTTGCGCTCTTGGATCTGCTGGCTGACGCGGACGGCGGTCTCCAAGTAGTTGGCATCCAACCGGATGGCCAGGGCGTAGACGCCGACAACCAGGATCGCGCCCAGCGCCGCCCAGCCCAATGCGTCGGGGATCAACCGCTCGGCCGAAATCACCTTGGCGAACACCGTGAACGGCGCGAGGACGGCTTCGACGGCCGGCCAATGGCGCGCCTCGCGAAGCGATTCCTGCCAGGGGCCGTCGAAGCCTCGGCTGGCCGCTCGGCCCAGCGCCACGGCGACGACCGCAATCAAGCCCCCCAGGACCGCCTTGCGAGCCCGGCTGAATACCCGTTCCGTAACGCTCTGCGCCACCAGTTGCGCGCAGATGGTCAGGCTGTTGACCATGAGCCAGGCCAGGAAGAAGCCGACCGCGGCCGCCGTCCACGACCGAATGTGCATCATCAGCGACGTCGGCAGGATCAGCGCCACAGAGATTGCGGCGGTGATGTTGCCGAGAATCTTGTAGAGGAGGATTTGTCGGCGGGAAAACGGGGCGGGAAAGAGGAAGTCCACGTCGGCGGGCGAGAAGTAGATTGCCCGCTCTCCAAGCGACGTCACGATGCTCAAGACCACGTACGCGAGCATCGCGACGGGGATTCCTTCGCCGAGCGAGTCGGCGTTCGGACCGATTGCCCCCTGGTGGCTGAGCTTCACGGCCATCACCAGGTTCGGCCCGAACATCAGGCCGATGACCAGCACCGTGAACACGCCCAGCGCCGCCCCGCGCACCGACTTGAGCTTGCCGGCCATCGAACGAAGACCCCCGCGGACCCGCAGCCAATAGAGTTTCCAAAGCGCAGGATGCATGGTCGTGCCTACGATTCCGTGGCCTTGAAGAAAACGGCTTCCAGGGAGCTGTCGCCTTCCATGTCCTGGTATCGCGTACGGGCCTCTTCCATGGTGCCGCAAAACAGGCGCCGGCCCTGGTGCAGGATCAGCAGATCCGTGCACAGGTCCTCGACCAGCGACAGCAAGTGCGAGCTGATGACCACGGCCGTTCCGGCCTCTGCCTGCCGGCGGATCGAGTCCTTCAGCGTGCGGATGCCACGGGGATCCAGCCCGGTCATCGGCTCGTCGAAGAGGATCGCCGAAGGCCGGTGAAGGTACGCGCAGCAGATGGCCGCCTTCTGTCGCATCCCCCGCGACAACTCGCGCGCCGCCGCGTGGCGCTTGTCGGTCAGTTCGAACTGCTCCAGGAGCGATTCGGCCGCCGTCGGAAAGTCGGCCACGCGGTAGGCCGC
>CAZFKF010001366.1:0-1961 GCA_964518805.1 uncultured Planctomycetaceae bacterium
GGGTCGGCGTGCTGTCGAGATAGAAGTAATACTCCTTCACGTCCTCGCCGTGGTTGCCCTCCGCATTGGTCAGTCCGAACAGGCGTTCCTTGAGGATCGGGTCCTTCCCGTTCCACAGGGCGAGCGCGAAGCAGAGCCGCATCTTGTCGTCGCAGACGCCCGCCAACCCGTCCTCGCCCCAACGGTAAGCGCGCGAGCGGGCTTGATCGTGGGTGAAATAGTTCCAGGCGTCGCCCCCCTCGCTGTAGTCCTCCCGCACCGTGCCCCATTGCCGTTCGCTGAGATAGGGGCCCCACTTCTTCCACGGGGCTTTCTGCGATTGAGCTTCTTCAAGTCGGATCTGTTCGGCGTTCATGACGCACCTTTCAGTCGTTCAGAACGGTAGTCCGAGCATGTCCTTGTAGTGCCCCGGCACCGCTACGAGATCCGTCTCGATGTTGGGACGGTAGGGTTGGCGATGGTCCCAGGGGTCTTTCGTGGAGGGCAGGATCCAGAAGTCGCCTTCAGGATCCCGCACGATCCACTGCCGACAGGATCTGTCTACATAGAGGGCCGCCAGAGGCTTTCGCAGCGTCGTCATCCCCCCCTCGGCGATATGGAGGTCTTGTCGAGTGCACAACGCAGAATTATACGCGTGCCTCACGGCGTGCGGCTCCGGAAAGCCGCAGCCTGCTGGCCATTGCTGTGTCGCGCATGTGCGATATGTCCCTTGTCGCACGTCTCCACCTCATGCGCAGGGCCTCGACCGGCGCGACAGGCTGACGTCTCGCTCATTCACGCAGCTTCTGATCGTCTCTGGTTCGCCGGGGCTTCGTTGCGATCAGAACTCGATCTTGTAGCGGTCGGTCATCTTGCGGCGAATGCCGTTGGTGACTTGGACGAGCTCGGCCTTGATCGATTGGAGGTCGCCGGCGATGTTGGCCTGGGCCTGGTTGCGGATGGTGCGTTTCTGGGCCAGTTCGGACCGCATCTCTATTCCGGCGGCTGTTCGCGTCGCCGCCCTGTTCGCCACCGGACCTCCGTACCATCCGCCCCCGTACACGCCGCGGCCGTAACCGTAGCCGCCGTAATAGTACGGGTCGCCGCCCCATCCGACCGTGCCTTGCGTTTGGTAGCTCTGGGCCCCGGCCTGGATATTGGTGTTCCGCGTGTTCAGCGCGCCGCCCCGCAAGGAGGTGGCCACGAAATTGCCGTAGTCGAGCATTTCCGGATCGACTTCGAGCATGGGGAGCTTCTCGATCTTGCGCGCGTACTTGTCGCACCATACCGCGGCCTGGCCCATGGTTTTCAGATCGCGCATGTCGTTCTTCAGATCGGCGAGGAACTTGTTGACCGATTTGAAGTACCGCAACGTGGCCTGGGCTTGACGGGCGGCCTGATCGCCCGGGCTGGCGGGTTGGGCGGCGGCAGGCTTCTCCGCCTCGGCCTTTTCCGCGACTTCGGCCGACGCCGGAGACTCCACGATGCTGAGGAGTTTGCGCAGGCCGGGACCGGTGATTTCTCCCGACAACGAGATGGTCGTTCCCTTGACTTCCTGGGTCCACGCATCGAGGTCCTCAATCCTCATGCCCGCGTCCGCCAGGGCTTCCAAGAGGATTGCCTTGGCAAAAGGCTCGGCCTTCGAGGCATCGTTGTCGAAGTCGACGGTGATCCTGCCCGACAGTTTCTCTCCGATCCGGACGCCCACGCGAATGCCCTCCATCTCCGCGATGAGTTTCGCGAGGTCGACGCGATCGCCCGCGAACGGGTCGAGGGCTTTCTTGGTCTTGAGATACTTCAGGACTTGCTCCGGCGGAAACACGCCGTCGAGGTCGAGTACCATGATGACCTCCGTGCCCGCGTTGTCCGAGTATGACGCTCCCTTCTGCAGGTACTGCGACAGCCGCGAGGCTTTGGGGTCGCTCAGTTGCCGAATCCAGCGTGTGGCTTCCTGGCGGTTGGCCGGCGCGAGGGCTCCCAAG
>CAZFKF010001367.1:0-1960 GCA_964518805.1 uncultured Planctomycetaceae bacterium
CTTCCGAAGGCCGTCGGGGGCGAGGAGCTATAGACCGATGACGGCCTTGGTGCGAATCGACTAACGCTACGGTACCTGTAAGTTGGAGGATTCTGGAATGAGACGTAGTACCATGATTGGCATCGCGGCCTTCGTCGCGGTGTTGGGCCTCACGCTGTCGGCCCAAGCGGGGCTTCGCTGCAAGACCTGCGCCCCGAAGACGTGTGCGCCGAAGACTTGTGCCCCCAAGGTGTGCGCTCCGGCGACCTGCGCCCCGAAGACCTGCGAGCCCAAGACCTGCTGCAAGGTCAAGTGCCGCAAGGTTCGGACCTGCGCCCCGAAGACTTGCGAGCCGAAGACCTGCGCCCCGAAGGCGTGCGCTCCGGCCACCTGCAAGCCTGCCACCACCTGCAAGCCTGCTACCACCTGCGCTCCGAAGACCTGCAAGCCGAAGACCTGCTGCAAAGAGCGTTGCCGTCAACGCTGCCGCAAGGCTCGGACCTGCTGCGCCACGACCTGCGCACCGGCGGCCTGCGCCCCGGCCGCTGTCAAGACGGCCCCGGCTCCGGCGGCTCCCAAGCCCGCTGCTCCGCCCGCCCCGAAGCCCGCCCCTGCGAAGAAGGCCTAGTTGGGCTTAGGTGGTCGCCCTGCGAGGGGCCTGTCCGTGCGGTGGTGCCCCACAGGTGGGGATTCTGTATCGGATTGAGTGCTTCGCCCGAGTCGGCATCTGCCCTGTTGATGCCGACTCAACGGCCAACAGCCATACCGGCCGGGTCGATTTCCGACCCGGCCTTCTTATTTCTTGGATCGATCCCGTCAAGTTCTGGAAAAATGTTCCGGTTGGGAAGAAGTTTCGGCCGAATATACCGTCGCTCTGGCATTCCTGTTCGTTTCGTCGGGCCTCCTGGCAATTGTGCGAACCTAGAGAAAATCGCAGAGAGGGTGCTCCTATGCGTCGCTCGCTCCTGGCACTGCTCGCGGCGAGTTGCATCATCGGCGCCATAGGCTGCACGATGTGCGCCAACCCGTATGATGAATGTGGGCCGACGTCAGACTGTCGCTTCTCGCAGGGAGGTGGACCGAACGCCCGGGCGGGCTCTGTCATTTCCGGCGGCTACGGCCCGACGGTCTACGCGGGCGATGTAGCCGGCCAGGTCAACCCGCTGCCCAGCCCAACGCCGCCCGCGGCGTCCGGCGCGAAGAAACCCAATGCGGTGGAGCCGATTCCTGCCGAGAACTGGGACTCTGGTAAGCCCCTCTCAGCGCCCAAAGGTGGAACGTACTGAAACGATGTCTTCGTAGGCAGCGCCGTTTGCCGAGGTCGCGAACCGCTCGCAGCCGTGGGCCTCGAAGCGAGGCACGCCTGGCCGTCGCTCACATCGCGGTTCGGCCTTCTTGCAGGAGCTTGAGCGGTTCGGCGCGGCCGGTGGAGATGGCTGGCCACAGGGCGGCGACAATGCAGAGGCCCAGGGCCAGGCCGAACCCAAGCGCCAGTTTCGACCACGGCACGACCAGCGGCGTGGCCATGCCGCCGAAGAAACTGACGTATTGCGAGATGCCCGTGCCGCACCAGCCGGCCATCACCCCGAACGCCAGGCTCAGCAGGCACGCCACCAGGCCGATCAATAGGCCCTCGGCCAGGATCATGCGGCACATGGCCCAGCGGGTGATGCCCAAGGCGCGCAACACGCCCAGTTGCCAACGCCGGGCCCGAACCGAGGCCATGATCGTGTTGATCACGCCCAGCGAAGTCACCAGGAGCGTGATCAGCGGCAATTGGCACATGGCCCAGATCCAGTCGTAGGCGCGGGCGAGGATGCGCGTGCGGACCTCGTCGGGCGTGCTGATCCGCAGTGATTGTCCGAATATGGCCGCTCCCACCGCCCACGTTCCTTGGGCATTGACCGGCAGTTGTTCGCCCTGGTACCGATCGATGATGGGCAGCAGGGCCTCGCCGATCTTCACCACGGCCGCGCGCCGG
>CAZFKF010001368.1:0-1959 GCA_964518805.1 uncultured Planctomycetaceae bacterium
CAACACGGGGCCAACCACTTCGGAGACCGCCACATCTCACCATAAAGAGGCTCAACTCCCATCCCCGCCGGGCCGAAGAGAGAACAAAGCGAGTTGCCTTCCACTGCTGTAGCGTCTAGGATTACGGACGAACGGCAGAACCGGGGTGTCCGATGATGGCTCAATCGCGAATGGCTCATCTGCAATGCTTCTGTACGTGTCCGGTCGGTTAGACCGGACCTTCTCTGAGCGTCCCCCGGATTCGTCTCTTTCTAAGTCTCTAAATGCTTTCACTTTGCGCCTCGCACATGCCCGCGGCGCATCGGGAGCTCAATGCCATGGCCAGTGATTTCCGCCTCAAGCAAAAACTTCCCCAGCTTACCGAACGGATTGTGGAAACGTACTCCGAGGTGGGGTCGATCAGTCACCTCGGTTTCTGCTCGTTGCCCAACTACGAGACGATCATCGCCGCCACCGAATCGCTCAAAGAAGTCCTCTACCCTGGATATCGCCGGCGTGATGGGCTCCACTTGGGCAACGTCATGTACCACGTCGGCGATTTGATCGACAACCTTCATGATAGACTTACTGGACAAATTGCCCGCGCCTTGTGTCACGAGTCAGGGCGGAGTGTCAAATGCAATGTCCAGCAGCGGCAAGACTTCGAGGCGCTGGGCCAGGCAATCACGTTGGACTTCCTCGATCGGCTTCCCGACCTGCGGCGGCAAATGGCCTTGGATGTCGAAGCGGCCTACGCCGGCGACCCGGCCTGCAAGTCGCTCGACGAGGTGATCTTCTGCTACCCGGGCCTCGAGGCGATCACGGTATATCGACTCGCGCACCTGCTGCACGGCCTGGGCGTGCCGATGATCCCGCGCATGATGACCGAATGGGCCCACAGCAAGACGGGCATCGACATTCACCCCGGGGCCAGGATCGGTAAGTACTTCTTCATCGACCACGGCACCGGCGTGGTGATCGGCGAGACGTGCGAGATCGGCGATTGGGTAAAGCTCTACCAAGGCGTGACCCTGGGAGCGCTCAGTTTTCCGACCGATTCCGAAGGCAACCTGGTGCGAAACACGAAACGTCACCCGACCATTGAAGACCGGGTGGTGATCTATGCCAACGCCACGATCCTCGGCGGCCAGACGGTCATCGGTCACGACTCGGTGATCGGCTCCAGCGTGTGGCTTACCCACTCCGTGGAACCGCATACGACGGTGACCATGGAAAGCCCCAAGCTGCGCATTCGCGGCGGGCAGAACGGCGAGTTGGCTCACGCGACCCCGTGACCGAGCGGGGCAGGCAGATCGTGGCAGGCCGCTCTGCGCGTTGTTCGCTGCGGCCTGCAGATCGTCGACTACGGTTCGATGTCTTCCACCGACCCGGCGATCCGGCCCGGACGGTACGGGAATCGGTCCACATCCTCTTGTCGAGTCACACCCGAGAGTACCAGGATCGTTTGCAGCCCGGTCTCGATGCCGGCTACCATATCGGTGTCCATGCGGTCGCCGACCATCACGGTCTCTTCCGAATGCGTGCCGAGCTTGCGCAGGGCCGAACGCATCATCAACGGATTCGGCTTGCCGATGTAGTACGGCTTCACGCCGGTGGCCGCGGTCATCAGGGCGGCTACCGCGCCGGTGGCCGGGACGATGCCCAGGTCGGCCGGGCCCGAGACGTCGGGGTTGGTGGCAATGAACCGTGCCCCCTCCACAACGAGGCGGCAGGCCATTGCAAGGTGATTGAAGCTGTAGAACGTCGTCTCGCCGAGCACGACGTAGTCGGGACGATGGTCGGTGATGCGGTAGCCGATCGCATGCAGGGCCGTGGTCAGGCCCGCTTCGCCGACTACGTACGCGGTGCCGCCGGGCCGCTGGCGGTCGAGGAACATCGCCGTGGCCATGGCCGAGGTGAAGATCGACTCGTCGGGAATCTCCAGGCCGGCCACCTGAAGCCGCACCTGGAGGTCGTGCG
>CAZFKF010001369.1:0-1959 GCA_964518805.1 uncultured Planctomycetaceae bacterium
ACGGCCGCGCGGCGATCGACGCGGCCGCGTGCTTCGCCGAGGCCGAAATGCTTCCCCAGGCCGTTCCAGAGCCATAGGCCGGCTGCAACGGCGGCCAGCCCAACGAC
The DNA here is from genome assembly GCA_964518805.1 of uncultured Planctomycetaceae bacterium. Lineage (GTDB taxonomy): Bacteria > Planctomycetota > Planctomycetia > Pirellulales > Thermoguttaceae > CALFBP01. Next base: position 108 of record CAZFKF010001369.1, read on the forward strand.
AATCAAGAGCCAAGGCTGGGAGCCATGGGCGACCAACTCGCGGCCGTCGCCCCCTTGCAGGAAGGCGTCGCCGGACAGGTAGGCCCCGTTGGCGATCAGGCAGAACCCGGCGAAGAAAGCCGCCAGGTAGGCCCACGATCTCGCGATCACTCGCACGGCGGCCAGTATTCCGATCGGAATGACCGAACCCCAGACGGCCCCGCCCCATGCGACGATCAGCGGATACGGGTTCCTGCCCGGATGGGTGTATGAAATCGCAAGCGGATTGAGAATCACGTAGTCGACCGTGCCGCCGGTGAGCCAAAGGTGCAAGACGTGCCCTGACTCGTGCACCGCCATCATGCCGAGCCACGAGAACAGCACGGCCGAGACGATCAGGACGGCCTGATACACGCGGTTCATGATCACCCTGGCTCACCTTCGCGGCTTTGCCCTCGGAGCCGCGTCAGACGCTGAACCGGATCAAGAGGATGTCATCGTCTTTGACCACGTAGTCCTTGGGTTCCTGGCGCACGAGGTGGTGGGCCTTGACTTCGCGTTCGCTGCCCAAGCGGACGAGGTCGGAGCAGGTCATCACTTCGGCGCGGATGAAACCTCGAGCCAGGTCGGTGTGGATCGAGCCGGCGGCCTCGACCGCCGTGGAGCCCTTGGGGATGAGCCAACTGCGGACTTCCTTTTCGCCGGCCGTCAGGAAGAGCATCTGGCCGGAGACGTCCATGAGCGTGCGGATCACGTGGTCGCGATCGGTGCCGCCGACCCCCATTTCACGCTCGAATTCGGCTCGGTCCTCAGGGCTCATTCGCGCCAACTCCATTTCCAGCCCCACGGGAAACGCAACCACGGGCACGCCTGCGGGCATTCCTTCTTGGAAACGTTCGGGCTGAGTCTCGTCGTCGGCGGTGTTGACAACCACCATGCGGGCCTTTTCGGTCATGAGGCGGAAGGCCCGCGTAACGCGGAGTTGTTCTTCCGTCATTTCCGACGACTTCAGCGGTTTGCCCGCCTCCATCGCAGCCAGGACCATCTTGAGCGTCTGCTGTTCGTGAAGCAGTTGCTCGCGCTCCTGACGCGGCAAGGGCTTCTTCATCGACTCCTCGACACGGCCGAGACGATTGGTGACAATCTCCATGTCGGCCAGCAGCAGGTCTTCCTCGAACGAGCGGAGTTCCGCTGCGGGATCGGACTTGTTGAAAGCCGCCACCACGAGCACCAGGCAGCCGGCCTCGCGAATGTGGGCCAGCCGGGCCGCGTTGCCCTCGTGCGTGCGGCTGAGCCCAGGGGTATCCACGACTTCGATCGCCGCGTACGTGATCTTCTTGGGATTGTAGATCTTGCGCCGGGCATCGAGGCGGGGCTCGGGAACCGGCGTGGTCGCGGTCTGCGAAGCGTGCGAAAGCGCCGGGTCGGGCTTGACTCCCGTCAACCACTCGAACAGGGTGCTCTTACCCGATCCTTTGTATCCGACAAGGCCGATCTTCATGGTGTCACCCCCCTCGGGCGAGAAAGAACGCATTCGTCGCTGGATTCCCGCGGGTCACGCCCCATGGGCTTGGGGCCGGCTGTCAGGCCCGAGCGACGATCAAGTGCGATCCTCAGCCGCTGCCTTCTGCCCACCGATCGACGTTCGATGGTCCGCGGACTGCGCGATTTTCGTCAACGCATGTTCTACCGCTTGGGCCTGCGGTTCGTCTAGGGTGGCGCCGCCGAAGCGGACGAGATAGAATGCCTCGACCACGTCCAGGGCTGGGGTGGCATTCGGGTCGCCGAGCCAGCCGGAAATCGTGGCAGCCGTGGCCAAGGCGAATTCCCGTTGCGTCTGCGCGGGGCGACGAACCAGTCCATGCCGCGCCAA
>CAZFKF010001370.1:0-1957 GCA_964518805.1 uncultured Planctomycetaceae bacterium
CGGCCCTGTTTAACCGATCTCGCTCGTGACGCTTGGCCGCATTCTGGCTGCCGCATCGTTCTTGGTCACGAATGCCGCGCACTTGATCGCGTGGTGCACGCGATCTTTGCGCATGGTCGTCAGCCTTTCGAATTTGTGTATTATACCTCACTCCTGGCCGCGTGAGGTATAGCCGAGCGGTTCCCCGTCCGCGCGGTGACGGCATGGCTGGGGAACACACCAGAGATTGCCCGGAGGCACTACTTGCAGGTGACGGATGAGCACTTCCGGCAAGCGTCCGAGGCGGCGCAGCAACCGTCCGGCGATCCTGGAAAATGCTCGCAGACGCCCCGGGCGGCCGAAAGCACCCCGAGACCGTACGAAATCACCAACTCCAGCATTTGCCAGGGCTTACAACCGTCTGCCGACGTATGCGGCGCACACCTAAGTCCTTGCTGAGAAACGGGAAACGGAGAGGGAGGGATTCGAACCCTCGGAGGAGCTTATAGCCCCTCACGGATTTAGCAAACCCGCGCATTCGACCACTCTGCCACCTCTCCAAATTGTTGCAGCGCAATGACTTACGCCGTTATCTTCCGTACTTTTCTCTCTATTCGTGCTACCGCGTATACTACTTTCTCGTAGAAGTTACCCCGGTCGGCTCGACCCCGGCCGGCGTTTCGACCCCTCGGACCCTTAGCAGTACCGGAGGAGTATACGGGAAAGTCTACCTCGAAAGCCGCCTTGCGTAAAGCGGCCCCGGGCCTCCCGAAGAAGCCCAACGACAAGTTCCCGCTGACCCCGCATCGCAGCGGGAAGTGGCAGAAGAAAATCACCGCCAACGGAGTCGCCCGGATATGCTATTTTGGGCGTTGCGCGCGTTTTCGGGCGTCTTTGCCGTGCAATACTGGACAATTGGGGGCGTCTGCGCCCAATACAAGACTCTGATGTGTCAACTTAGGCAAGATTTCTCCGAAAAGCAGCAGAAAATCGCGGGAATTGCGCGCATCAAAGAGACCGCACACTTCTTTCGACGATCATCTCTCACTGCCTGTCCTTCCCCGCGGCCGTTCCCACGGCATGGGCCGACTGGATGGCGGCGATGACGTCGAGTTCCACCTGGCTCATCGGGTGCGCCAGGGCCTGTTGACGCAGGGCCTGAAGCGTCTCGGAACCTCGCGCCTGTTCCGCGCTCCATTCCCGGACGAATTGCCCGCCGCGGATGTCGCGCAGGAACATCTCCCGCGCTTTGGCCCGCAACGCCTGGGTGACCAACTCCGGACCGCGGGACAGCGTGCCGTACTGGCTCGTGGTCGAATGATGGGTCATCTGGCGGAAGAAGCCGTTCTGGGCCATGGCCCGCATGATCTCGGCCGTCTCGCCCGAGGCGTATAGTTCCATCACCATCAACTCGGGTGAGAAACCGGCCTCGACGCCCAACTCGAAACACTCGCGGATCCAAGCGGTCAGGACGGGCCAGACCACTTGCTCGGCAAAGAGGTCCAACTCGGCCTCCTCGCGAAACGAGGACTCGAACACCCCGCCGCGCGTGCAGCCGATTCCTTTGCAGACCGCCAGCGCCCGCGGGCGGGCCTGACCGGTCGCATCCTGGTGCACTGCGAATTGCGCCATGGCTCCCTTGCCGTGTTCGAACAGCGTGCGGACCATGTTGCCGGTCATTCGCGGAGCCACCATGACGATGTCGGTGTCCTTGGGCGGCACAATCAGCCCGTATCCCACGTTGTACCCGCTGGCCCACACCAGCGTATCGCCGCCGCGCAGTCCTGGAGCGATCTGCTCGTCCCAAATCAGCGGCTGCGATTCGTCGGTGGTGAGCACCAGCAGCACGTCGCCCATCGCGGCGGCATCGCGGATCGAAAGCGGTTCGAAGCCGTCAGCGACCGCTTGCCCGCGGTAGCTGTCGTCGCGGTTGCCGACGATCACACGGACGCCGCTGTCGCGCAGATTGAGGGCTTGG
>CAZFKF010001371.1:0-1956 GCA_964518805.1 uncultured Planctomycetaceae bacterium
ACCGGCGGTCGACCTGCAACCGACCCGGCCTCGCAATGTCGGGTATCCTAGCACCCGGCCGCCATGTTGGCCATAGTCGGGTGGTTCGTCGTCGTTCTTGTCGGCGTTGGGAGAGGAAGCGTTCCGGTCCGCCCATCCGGCTGCATGCGGCCGAGAAGTCCGCCGCGACGGCGTCGCGGCTGGCCGACTACCGCCGCTCGACGTCCGCAAATGGACGACACGCTCTGCCGTCGGTACAATGAAGTTCCCTTGTCTGGTTGCTGTCCGTCCCAAGATCGGCGTGTGACACGAGGTGCGAGCCATGGCCAAAAAGAAACTGACGCGGATCGAAACGCGGGATCAGATCCGAAAGAGCATGGCAAGAAACGTGAAGCCGTGGCCGATGGGCCTCGAACTGAATGTCTCGAGGATCAAGACCATTGCCGCGGGCGAGTGGAACTTCGACAAGCTCTTCGAGCAGGTCCGCCAGTTTGCCGGCGCGACGATTACGCGCGAAGTCCTCCAGGAGTTCTTGAAGGCAAAGCAGATCCAACTCAAGACCCGGCCTCATGGCGGCTGGAAGACCGTCTAGCGTTCCGCCGATACCGGTCGAGTCAACCGTATCGGCTTGCCGATGGTTGGCAATCGGAGAAGAGCTAATCCTGCGGGCCGCGCCTCCTCTGCATGGCGGGCGCCGTGCAACCGGGAAATGGGATTCTTCGTTTCTGGGAGGGCTGGTACGATCTCACCCCGTCTGGAAACACCCGGCCGTCGGCTGGAACACCGGAGAGTGAGTGATGGCGGATCACGGCAAGCGGATAGCACTGTTCGGCGTTGTTCTGGGCGTCGTGGCGTGCATGGCTTCCTCGGCGCCAGCAGGGGTCAACGTGGGCATCGGATTCTCCATCCCGATGCACGCGCCGCCTCGCCCGTACTGCTACCGTCCGTATCCGTTCCGAATCCACGTTGGTCCTCCGGCCTACTACGCTCCGCCTCCGGTCTTCATGGTTCCGGCCCCAGCCTACGCGCAGCCGACGCCGGTGTACGTGCAGCCGAGCCCGACGTATGTTCAGCCGTCGACGACGTACGCTCAACCACCCACCGCGTACGCCCCGTCGACATCCACCGCGCAACCTCCGGCTACGTACGCACAACCGGACCCGAGTCCGCAGGCGGCGTACGCGACCCCATCACTGCCGCCGCCACCGCCGCATGCTTCGACCCCATCGTCCGGAGCGATCTATCCCGCTCCAGCCGCGATGGCCCCAATGCCCCCCAGCCAGACGCCGAACAATCAGCCTGCTCCGGTGCTGTATTGAAGCGTAGCTTCGGCGGCCGACCGCCGCCGTCACCTTCTCACGGCAGACTGAATGCCATGGCACGATTCCGGGAGGCCGGGGAGCGATTCTTCCTGGAATCGCGAAAGATCCTCTAGGCCGCCCGGCACTCTTCGTCGCCATCGGCGGTAAGCCGCTCCACGAGTGCCCGCACGTTGGCTTCGAGAATGGGCAATGCTTCTTCAGGCTGGGCGCAATCGAGGTCGTGGACGTGCCAGTATTCGAGGCGGTCGGTCCATTGCGGGAAGCGATCCGCCATCATCGCGCGGTGCTCCTCCTCCTTGACGGCGATCACGAGATCGGCGCCGGCAAGATCGGCCAGCGTCAACTGCCGGGGGAGGCGGTCTTCGGTCGGAACCGGAACGCCCAGTTCGCGCAACGCATCGATCGTGTAGCTGCAGATCGCGCCGATGTTGTTCCATTGATCGGCGTTCACGCCGCGCGAGTCGGCCCGCCACGGTAGCCCTTCCTGCTCGGCGAGCCAGTTGAACAGATGCTCCGCGAATCGACTCCGGTAGTAGTTGGCCGTACAGAGAAAAAGGACTCGTTTCATCGATCGGAGGTTTCCTCGGTGCAGACGGTGACCCAGCGAAACCTCTTTTTACCCGTTCCCAGGGTGGACACAAGCCCAATTCGGCCG
>CAZFKF010001372.1:0-1952 GCA_964518805.1 uncultured Planctomycetaceae bacterium
TGGGATCGAACCGATGTCCGAGTGCAGGCTCGAACGGGCCATGGACTCGATATCCATAATGCTGTCCCGGTTGGACCCCTGGGACAAAGACATGCCAGTAGTGATACGAGCGATTCCGCTTCCGGTCGAGAGCCATCACGCGCGAGGGGATTCCCGCGTCGGCAGAGTCGAAGAACAGCAACTCGACCTTCGTGGCGCTCTTCGAGAACACGGAGAAGTTCGCCCCGTCTTCGGTCGCCGTGGCGCCGAGCGGAAAGCTGCTTCCGGAACGAAGGTCGTCCGCCATTCTGGCCTCGCTGATGGCTTTCTATGGCCGGTCGCCCAGTTCCTGGGGCCGGCCAGGTCGCTGGGTGTCGCCGTCGCATGCCAGCGTGACGTCGGCCGCCGGTGGCGGCTTCGGCGGGGCGCCGCGCCCGGCAGATGCGTCGAGTGTCTGAGTGGGGCGCACCGATTCTCCGCATGCTGCCCACCAGGCAGCCGCTTCGCGTTCGGTCCAGGTTCCCTGCACGGCGCACGCTTCCAGTTGCCGCTGCAGCTCAGCCGCGTTATTCGGACGGTCCGCCGGCGCCTTTGCCAGGCATCGCAGCAACAGGCTCTCCAACTCGCCCGACACCGGCTTGCCGCTCCGGCTCGAGGGCGGCTCAGGGGCGGCGTTGACGTGTTGCATGCAAATCTCGACCACGGACGCACCGCTGAAGACGGGTGATCCCGTGAGCAGAAAATACCCGACCGCCCCGACGGCGTACACATCGGTCCGGGCGTCCACCATGTCCGGGTGGGATATGGACTCGGGCGACGCGTAGAGCGGGGTGCCGGTCACCGCGTGGGGATTCGTCAGGTTCGCGGCCTCTTCGCTGTCCAGGACCTTGGCCAAACCGAAGTCGAGGACCTTCACGAAATCGTGCAGTCCGCCGCGAGTGGTGAGGAAGATGTTGGCGGGCTTGATGTCGCGGTGGATGAGACCTGCCGCGTGCGCCTCCGCCAGCGCGCCGCAGACCTGACGCAGAATGTAGACCGCGCGTGCTTCAGGCAAGGGACCGAACCCGCGGACGACCCCTTCGAGGTTCATGCCTTCGAGGTATTCCATGGCGTAGTAGAAGATTCCGTCGGGAGTGCGCCCATAATCGTAGACGGCGACGGTGTTGGGATGCGTCAGGGCACTCGTGAGCTGGACCTCGCGCTCGAAACGCGCGATCGCCGTGTCAGAGATTTTGTCGATGTCCAAGAGCTTCACGGCCGTCGGCCTGCGGAGCATCGCGTGGCGTGCCTTGTAGACCGTGCCCATGCCGCCGGCTCCGAGCTTTTCCTCCAGCGCGTACTGCCCGAGCTTCTTGGCCGCCAGAGTCGCCTTCTGAAGGGCCCGTCGCTGGCGGGCGATGAAGAACATGGCGAGGAAGATGCCAACCGCGCACAGGACGAGCAATGCCATGAGGACAACGAACGCCCGCCTCAGGATATCCACCGGCCGGAACGCTTCTTCCGCATCGATTTCCACGGCGACCCCGAAATCGTAATCGGTTAGCCATCGCCAGGCTCCGACCACGGGGACGCCGCAGTAATTCCGGTAGCCGTCGGCGTCGCACCCGTCGTTGCCTTGAACCGCGTCGGCAGCCATTCGCGTCAGCGGCTGATCTGCCCGGCGGGTCTTGGGCCGTTCTCCTTCGGCCATGTTCACTTCGGGGTCCCGGATCTCGACCGTCAGGATGGAGTGGCAGTCCGGCTGATCGACGAGCAGGCCGATCTGCTTCAGGTCGTCGTCAAACCGGCTCTGGCTGAGCAGAAGTCCGTTGCGATCAAAGGCATACACCTCGCCCGACTGCCCGAAGCGGACCACTTGCAGAATCCGCGTGAAGTGGTCTTCCGGTCGGACCCGAAGGCCGATCGCCGCAATCGGCTTTCCACTTTCGTCGCGCACGGGTCCGGCCGCGAACATGGTCGGCAGGTTCGCACGC
>CAZFKF010001373.1:0-1949 GCA_964518805.1 uncultured Planctomycetaceae bacterium
TGCTGTCTCACCGACTTCGTGCTTTCACCGCCGAGAAGACGGCGGAACTGGCGCTCGTCCGCGCGGAACTGGCAACGGTAAAGGACTCGGTGTTTTGGCGATGTCGCGAATTCCTCGCGAGGTTGCCGGGCCTTAGCGCGGTAGCCCGCCGCATGGCCGAACGCAAGCGTGCGAGGTAAGGACGACGGGTATGCTCGACAAGCGAATTCTTGTTCTCGCGCCGGATGTTCTGCCGTATCCCGGTCTTCCGACGACGGGGTCGGCGTTGAGAGCTTGGGGAGTTGGCAACGGTTTCGCCGAGTTGGGTTGCGAGGTTGTCTTCTCGATGCCGCGTTTCGTTCTCGACAAATACGGACACGCCGTGACCAAGGAGATGCGCGATCGTTCGTGGGACTTCCGGACAATTCGCGAAGACATCCGGAACTCCCGGTGCGACTTCGTTGTGGCATGCGGGTGGCCAGCGGCCATGCAGTCCATCGCCTGTTTCGATCCCGGGGTGCCCGTGCTTCTCGACCAGCACGGCCCGCACCTGTTGGAAAGGCAGTACCAGGGCTACGGAACTCCTGAGGGGAACCGTCGAGAAAAGGAACGCGCCTTGGCGAGGGCAGACTATTTCACCTGCGCGGGCGATATCCAGCTCGAATACTTTCAGCCGATGCTTCGGGCGGCCGGGTGGACGGACGAGGACCGGCGCGCGCGGACCGCAGCCATCCCGCTCTCGCTTTGTCCACGATTGCCCGAGCGATGTCCAACGCAGCACCCGACCTTCGTGTTCGGCGGCGTCTTTCTGCCTTGGCAAGATCCGGTCGCTTCGCTGTCCGCTTTGGTTGACATTCTGGATCAGAAGCGTTGTGGCAGGCTGCTCTTCTTCGGCGGAAAACACGGCTCGTTCGACATCCCGTCCGGCGTCTTCGATCGACTGTTGGCGAAGCTCGCCGCCAGCCCCTCCGTGCGCGTCATGGGAACGGTGCCGCACGGCGATCTCTTGCACCACTATGCGCCAGCCCACGTCGCGATCGATCTCATGGCGAGGAATCCCGAACGAGAATTGGCGTTCACGACGCGGACGGTGGAGTACCTTTGGTGCGGGTTGCCCGTGATCTACAACGATTACTCGGAGTTAAGTCGCTACATTGCCGAATACGAGGCGGGATGGGTGCTCGACCCGGCCGACGAGGATTCGCTCCGACATACGATCAACCAAATACTCGAAGATCCCGCCGACGTGGAACGCCGGTCGCACAACGCGCGGCGGCTTGTCCGCCAGCGGCTGAGCTGGGACCGCACCGCGGAACCGCTCCGCCGTTTTGCGGACGGCGTGACGCTCCGAAAGAAGCCTCGTCCTCCTTCGATCTTTTCGAAGGATTCCATCGTGCGGCATTACGCCGCCGTCAAGTACTACTACCAGACGTCTGGAGTCCGCGGCGTGATCGCGCGAACCGCTTCCTACCTGTGCGGAAGCAGGTGATGAGCAACGGCACCTCTTGAGAAGGAACCGAATCGCATGAAGAGCCTTGTCACCGGCGGTGCCGGCTTCATCGGAGCCCACGTGGCGCGGCATTGCCGCGATCTCGGGCATCGCGTCGTTGTGCTGGATGATCTCAGCGGCGGATTCCGCGCCAACGTGCCCGACGGAATCACGTTCGTCGAGGGTTCGATCACCGACGCGGATCTCGTTGGGCGGCTCTTCGAAGAACATCTGTTCGACCACGTGTACCCTCTGGCTGCGTACGCCGCGGAGGGGCTGTCGCACTTCATTCGGCGCTACAACTACACCAACACCGTGCTCGGCTCGATCCACCTGATCAACGCCGCGGTGAACTCGGGCAGCGTGAAACGGTTCGTCTTCACCAGTTCGATCGCCGTGTACGGCGGCGCGCAGACGCCGATGACCGAGGCCACAAACCCGATGCCGGAAGACCCGTACGGCGTCGCCAAGTACGCCGTGG
>CAZFKF010001374.1:0-1948 GCA_964518805.1 uncultured Planctomycetaceae bacterium
ATGGGCCAGCTCCACGGCCAGCCGATGCACCCGGCCGTCGTCGGCCACGGCCACCGTGTGCGGGTACGAGAACACCCCATCATCGACGACAGTGGTCTGCTCCCCTTCGGGCGCGATGCGCACCAGCCGGCGGCCCGAAATCACCCAAAGCTGCTTCTGCCCGTCGAGAAACATCCCCCGCGGGGCCCGCAAGGTGGCAAACGGCTGCGTCGGGCCGCCGTGTTTGGGAATCTTGACGATCCGCTGCGTCTCCAGGTCGGAAACCAGGAGATTGCCGTCGCCGTCGACGACAATCGCCATGGGGATGCCGACCTGGCCGTAAGGCTTGCCTTGCGCGGTGAGGGCATGCGGCGTCCCCTTCTCGTCCAGTCGATAGACGTCCGAAGTAGCGCTGTCGCCCGCCAGCACCCGCCCCTCGCCGTCCAGAGCAACGCAACGGATGGCATTCAACGGCGTGCGGAGCTTCTTAGACGCCTGGAAGAACAGACTCAGCCGATTCCCCTCCAGGCGCCACACGCCCGGCAGATCGCGGTCCGCCAGATAGACCGTCCCCGACGTGTTCACGGCGATCGACAGAGGATAGCGGAGTTGTTCTGCGCCAGCACTTGAGGTGCCGAGGGCCGCCGCGACCAGACCCGGCCACAACGCCACAATTCTCCGCAAATGGTAGACGGTCATTTCGATCGCGCTCCATTTTGTGTCACGGGGGGCAAGCCTTGCTCTCGCCGTATCCGCTGGTTCCTCAACACGGTTAGGCAAGCTTTGTGCGACTCGTCCTTCGCCGGCATGAAGTAGAAATTCCCCATCACGATGTCGACGGCCCCGTCTCCGTCGATGTCGCCCACATCACCAACCGGGTGGAAAGGCGTGCTCGTCTCCAGGGAGTACTTCACGAACGCTCCGGGGGCGGTCTGCTTGAGCCAGACCATCGAGTCGATCTTGTCCGCGTCTGGCCATTTCGGGTTGAAGATCGCGATGAACGCGCTGGACACGATGTCCGTCTTTCCGTCGCCGTCAAGGTCGCACGGCAAGAGCGTATGCGCGCCGGGCATATGCGTCAAGCGATGGTAGGTGAACGGGTAGGTTCCTTGGTTCTCCAGCCACCCTAAGCCGTGATAGGGACGGGGCACCGGCTCGACTTCGATTTGGTCGCCGTTGGCCATGAGAACGTCCGTCTTTCCGTCGCCGTTAAGGTCGATCAGTCGGATTCCCACCGACGACCAGGCGCAGTGGGGCGCCGCATACACCGTCTCCGTGCTGAAACTCCCCCATCCGCGGTTGATGAACGCCACCACCTTCTCGTGTTCCTGGGACAACAGCGAGACGAAATCCGGATGGCCGTCTCCGTTCAGGTCGGTCACATGGACGTCGCTGGGCCCCACGCGGTAGTCGAGGACCGAGGGCTCAAACTCCGGATGCGCCCAGTCCCTGGTGATGTTCTCCAGGTATACAATCCCGCCGGTGTTCACCTGGCCGAAGGCTGCCGCCACGATGTCCAGATCGCCGTCGCCGTCGAAGTCAACGGCCTGGAGGTCGGCAACTCGGCTGAGCTTGTCGGCCAGCACGATCTTCTCGAAACGCCCGCCGCCCCGGTTGCGCAGCCACACGACCGTTCCCTTGTCCGTATCGACCGGCCAGTATTCGCCGAGATTGGCAACCAAGATGTCGCGCAGCCCGTCGCCGTCCAGATCCACCACCTGGGTGCGGCACGGATGCGGAATGTGGGCGATAACCCGGGCGCTTGCCGGGGGACGCACAGGGTCCCAAAGAACCACCACCCCGTGGCGCATGTCGCAGATCAGCAACTGCTGGGGCTCGCGGTCGGAAATCCGCACGAACTTCACGCAGGAAATCGCCGGCGGGTCTGCGATCGCCTCCAGGGCGACGAGGCGGCGCTCGAACGGCAGCGGGGACGGCGGCGCCGCCAGCGCGTCGTCCGGAACCGGCA
>CAZFKF010001375.1:0-1943 GCA_964518805.1 uncultured Planctomycetaceae bacterium
TCGGCCAAAGATCCGGTTCCCGCTCTGGAGGACGATCTACCTGGGAATGGTCTTGTTGCCAGGTGCGATTCTGGCGGACGGCGCCGGTCTGACGCGGGCAGCGGACCGGTGTGGCGCTGTTCCCGTGGCACTCGACAGAGCTTCGCTTGACCATCTCCAGGGCCAGCCCGTGGATATTGCGCCCTGGGCCTATGCCTGGCGGGCCGATATGGCGGTTCAGGAGAAACCCGAAGCCTGCTTCATTCCCCGGCGTCTGGAACGGATCGACGCAGTCTATCGAACCGCCCTCGCTCAGTTAGGCGCCGCGTCGCTCAAGAGCCTGTACTACGACATGCCTGACCTGCTCACGCCGTTGCCACCGAAACCGCGAGGCCAGTTGCTCGCGGGGCTTCTGTGGTCGGTGCGATTGGCGGACTATCGCGTGGAACTCCATTGGCCGGCTGGCCTGGCAGCTCCATCGCCCGACGCCGTGGAGGTTCGGGTGTATCCCACTGCGTTCGGTTGGTTTGGATGGTGCAACGATGAGATTCTTGGGAAGCCGGATATCTCGGCCGACCGCCGGACATGGACCTTTAGCCACAGCGGGACTCCGGAGATACCCACCGTGGTCGGCCGGAGGCACCGCAAAGGTTCGGCGACGGAAATGGTCGCCGTTTTCTGCAACGACGAAAAGACACCCAACGGGGGCAAGACTCCCGTGCCGAGCATTCGGTTGATCACCCCGACGGTCGGAACCTGGAAGCGGATGGACGTGGAGATCGAGTGGGGGTTTCAATGCGAATCCGAGAAGACGGTCTTTGATGGGCGGCTCGAATCGGATTTGAGCCTGGCCGGTCCGGTTGCGCCGTTGGCCAGCGACCGGGGAACCACAATCACCGGCCCGCACGCCTGGCAATCCGGCGCCGTGGGCAGTGGCAGGCGTGGGATCGCGCTGCCGCTTGTGTACGTATCGAGCGACCGCCGTTCCCTGGACACGCCGAAGGTCACCGCATCGGTGTTGTTCGATACGACGGAGCCGGGCCCGGCGGTGGCGAGTCCCACTCTCGATAGTCGGGTGACCCTTTGGACGAAGAACGGCGGTTGCACATTCCGCCCGCTTGACCTCGAAAGAGGCCCCATCCTGATCCCCGAACACGGCGTTCTTGTGGCCAAGGCCGGCAGTGGGAAGACCGCCCGGCAATTCGCGGCGGAACTGGCGGCCAAGAACCTGAAGAGCATCCGCCAACTGACACGCGAACATCGCGAGGTATCGTCTTGGGAGGAACTCATGCGCGAGGTCCGCTGGTGGCGCTGCTTCGAACCGCCAGCCGTGCCGCCGTTTCCCAAGGTGGAAGATCCGCCCGTGCGCGTGCAGCTTTCGGACGCCCGCTGGACTGACGCCTGGCGTGCAGCCTCGCAGCAGTTGCGAGGCCGGCACATGTGGGGAGGTTTGGCATTTGAAGTGGGCCGGGTTGCCCGGCAAATGGACATGGTGGGGCTGCACGACGAAGCCGACAAGGTCTATCAGCACTTCCTGAAGGCCCCGGGAGCGAAGGCCGACGGCGATTACGCCGACGGCCATGGTGCCCTGGAATGGGCAACGAGCATGAAACACGATATGGGATTCAGCCACGACGGCACGCACGCTTCGACGGGCCGGCTGCTGTTCGGCATGGCGGAGCGCTATTTCCTGACGGGAGACAAGGAGTGGTTTCGTCGCCACCGCGCTCGATTGCAGGCGGCGGCGGACTGGATCATTCGCCAACGGCACTCCTATATGAAGGGCGCCCCCAACCGCAAGGATCTGTTGGTGGCCGGCCTGATGCCTCCGTGCATGCTCGGCGATTACGCACTTCCCTCTTGCGACTGGCGCTGGTACTACTGCGACAATGCATTCGCTCTCCAGGGGCTCCAACGCTTCGCCGACGCTGTGGTGGAGTTCGATGCGGAGGCGGGCCGGAAAT
>CAZFKF010001376.1:0-1941 GCA_964518805.1 uncultured Planctomycetaceae bacterium
GGCCGCCGTGGTCCGCGGTCTGCGCGACGCGGGGGCCACCGAGGTGCTGATCCTCGACGGCCACGGGTCACAGGCCGTGATTCCGCACCTCATGGTGCCCGGGGCGAAATACGTCACGGGCCTGCCCCGGCCCGAGGTCCTCTGGGGCCTCGACCGCTCGTTCGCCGGCATCGTCATGCTGGGCTACCACGCCATGATGGGGACGCCCGACGGAGTGCTCCATCACACGCAGTCGTCGAAGAGCGAGAATCGCTATTGGTACAACGGCGTCGAGTCCGGAGAAATCGTTCAGATGGCGGCCATCGCCGGCCATTTCGGCGTGCCGCCGATCCTGGTCACCGGCGACGAGGCTACGTGCCGCGAATCGCTGAAGTTCTTCGGCCCGAGTTGCGTCACCGTGGCCGTCAAGAAGGGACTTGCCCGCGAGGCAGCCGTGCTCTATCCCTTCGAGGAGACCCGCAAGGCCCTGTACGAGGGCGCCAAGCGGGCCGTGGCCGCGATCCCGCAGTGCAAGCCCTACCGGCTCGATCTGCCGATCAAGGCCAAGAAGCAGTACCTGATCCTCGACGGCTCGCCCAAACCGAAGCTTGCGACCAAAGAAGGCACGATCGCCGACGCGTTTCACATCCTGGACTTCTGAACGAGGTTGCTCGATCAACGGACGCGATCAAGACACGTCGTCCACGATCGCTTGGTATCGGCGGTGCTGCTCGGCGTCCGGCATGTGGGGGCGACGAAATCGCACCCAGTGGCGAGCGACTTGTGGCACGCTTGCCCCGCTCAGCGATGCTTCGGCGAGGATCGCCGCGCCGAGGCAAGCCGGCTCGGGGCATTCGGTGGCTGCGACCGGCACGCCGAGCACGTCGGCCTTGATCTGAAGCCACAGGTCGCTCCGCGCGCCGCCCCCGGCCGAGCGGACCTGCTCGGGCAGCGTGCCTCCGGAAAGCCACAAGACCTGTCTGCGCAACTCCCACGCAACCGCTTCCAGGATGCAGCGGACGGCGTGTCCGGGCGTATGCCGCGGCGTCCACCCGCGGAAGACGTGTTCCACCGTCGCGCGCGGGGCGTTCGGGTCGAGGCGGAGCCCTTCGGCGCCGGGCTCGATCGGTTGAGCCAACGCGGCCAACGTGTCGAAGTCCGGCCGATCGGGCAGCGTGTTCCGATACCACTCCAAATAGCCCGCGGACACGTCGCCGAAAGCCATGCGGTAGAAGCGATCGACGGCGAACGCGGGGCCCTGGAAGACCTCCGGACGCAGGTCGTCGCTCATCCGGTCGGCGCAGGAGATCGTGGCCAGCACCGTGCCGGTGCTCTCGGAGGTGGCTCCCGGAGAGACGTTATCGGCGCTGATCGCCGCCGCGTACTGGTCGAGGCAGCCCACGATGAACCGGCATCTGCGCGGCAGGCCGAGGCGCTGGGCAACCTGCGGCCGAAGTTCGCCCAGGTCCGTCCCGGCCCGAACCACGGCAGGCAGCCATCCGACTTCCAGGCCGACGCTTCGGCACATCTTCGGCCACCACCGGCAGTCGCGGATATCGACGAGGGCCGTGAGCCCCGCCGCGCCCGCCTCGCTGACGTGCTGACCGGTAAACAGCAGGCTCAGGAAGTCGCTGATCAGGCACAGCCTCGCTGCCTGCCGCCACGCTCGGGGCTGCTGACGTTGCAGCCAGAGCAGCTTGGCGATCATGAATTGGGCGCTGAGGCCCGGAATGCCCGTCACGGCCCGAAGCCCCGGGATGGCACTGCAATGACGGATTTCGGCTTCGAGCGGGGCGGCTCGAAGGTCGGGCCAGAGGATCATGGGGGTCAGCGGGGCGTCATCGGGACCGAGCAGGAGGAAGCTGTTGGTCTGCGTGGAGAAGGTCACGGCTTCGACATCGGCCAGGCCGTCCGATGCCCCGCCCACTTGCCCGATGCCTTGGCCCAAGGAATCGATGAACG
>CAZFKF010001377.1:0-1939 GCA_964518805.1 uncultured Planctomycetaceae bacterium
ACGTGGTGCCGCTGGTGGATGAGAATCGTGTGATCGTGCGCCACGGACTGACGAGTCTCAAACAGCCCACGTGGCCCGGCGTCCAGGCACTCTTGGACGTCGCTCGGCTGGCCGACAAGCCGCGGCTGGACGCCGAGGATATCGCCTTCCAACTCGCGCCCCGTTTGAACGCAGCCGGTCGACTGGGACAGGCCCAATTGGCGGTGGAACTTCTCATTACCGACCGGCCGGATCGGGCCAAAGAGCTGGCCCAATACCTCGACGGCCTCAACGGCAATCGCCAGACTCTGGAACGGAGCATCTACCTCGCAGCTTCCAAGCAGATCAAGGAGCAGGGGGACCTGGAGGGCGATCCGGCCCTGGTGCTGGCCCAACATGGATGGCATCCGGGAGTGCTCGGCATCGTGGCGGGCCGGTTGGCCGAAAAGCACCATCGGCCGGTCGTGCTGATCGCCTGGGAGAAGATGGGAGTCCGTCCCGGCACCGGCTCGGCCCGAAGCATTCCCGGGTTCGACCTGCACGCGGCACTCGAAGCGTGCGGCGATCACCTGCTGTCGCATGGCGGTCACGCGGCGGCGGCCGGCCTGACCATTGAAGCGGACAAGTTCGATACGTTCCGCGCGAGTTTCTGCGAGTACGTCGCGGCCAACGTGGGCGCCGCCGGCGAGCCGTCCGATCTTCTGATCGACGCCGAAGCCCCGCTGAGCGCGTTTTCCGCGGAAGTCGTCGGCCAGATCGAACAGCTTGCCCCGTTCGGTCACGGCAATTTTCGCCCCCTGCTATGCACCAGCGGCGTGTCACTGGTCGATGCGCCTCAACTGATGGGTGCTTCCGGACGGCACTTGGCGGTGCGTCTCTCGCAACATGGAACGACGATGCGGGCGGTGGCCTTTGGAAAGGAAGACTGGGCCGAACCCTTGGGCGCGGCGAAATGTTCGCTCGATATCGCCTTCCGGCCAACGATCAACGCCTTCCGCGGACGCCGCACCGTGGAACTCCACTTGGTCGATTGGCGTCCTACCGGATCCTAGATCTGTCCTTCGACGCGATCCTCGTGACGTTCCACCAAAGGCGTACTCGCAGGGGGTTTCTCCATGAGGCGCGCAACGGCTAATCTCCTGCTGAGGACCGACAGTTACAAAGTCACGCATTGGCGCCAGTATCCCCCCAAGACCGAATTCGTCTACTCGTATTTCGAATCGCGGGGCGGCAAGTTCCACGACGTCGTGTTCTTCGGGCTTCAGTACTACTTGAAGCGGTACTTGGAAGGGAGCGTGGTGACCCAGGAGGACATCGAGGAGGCCGATGCCTTCTTTCGGGCCCACTTTGGCGATGGCGAAGGCCGGCTGTTCAATCGTGCCGGTTGGCAGTACATCGTTCGCGAGCACGGCGGCCGATTGCCCGTGGTGATCCGAGCGGTCCCCGAAGGCACGCTGGTCCCGTGCCACAACGTGCTCATGACCATTGAGAACACCGACCCGCACTGCCATTGGCTCACGAACTATCTCGAAACGCTCTTGGTTCAGGTCTGGTACGGTTGTTCGGTGGCCACGCAGTCGCGCGCGATGAAGTCCCTGCTCTTGAAGTATCTCCACCAAACGGGCGACCCGGGCCTGATTGACTTCAAACTCCACGACTTCGGCTTCCGCGGGGTCAGCAGCGTGGAAACGGCCGGAATCGGTGGGGCGGCCCACCTGGTCAGTTTCCGCGGCACGGATACGCTTGAAGGCCTCGTGGTGGCCCGCGACTACTATGCCGAGCCCATGGCCGGCTTCTCGATTCCGGCGGCCGAGCATTCCACGATCACGTCTTGGGGACGCCAGCACGAGATCGACGCCATGCGCAACATGCTCGAACAATTCCCTTCCGGACTGGTCGCCGTGGTGAGCGATTCCTTCAACATCTTCGATGCATGCGCGGAAATCTGGGGCAAAGCTCT
>CAZFKF010001378.1:0-1935 GCA_964518805.1 uncultured Planctomycetaceae bacterium
CTGGAAGCTGAGCTGCCCCGGGGCCAAGGCCCGTTCCTCGTGGAACGTGGCGTATGTCCAGGGCGAGCCGAACTTGCCGCACAGAATGCGCGAGGGCGTGCCGATCTCGCCCATGCAGAACCCTACCGTGGGCACCTTGCTTTCGCGCACCAGCCGGAGCATGCGGAGGTTGTCGCACGGATGGTTGGCTGTCGTGCATATCTTGACGACATCCGGGTCGAGCTTCGTGAGACGCTGGTAAATTTCCTCCAAGTCCTCGGGCGTCTTGTTGAAGTCGTGGAAGCTGACGATTCGCTTGGTCTTTCCGAAGCGCGGAATCCAGGCGGCAACGTCGTGCTCCAGGTCGATGTAGTCGGCTCCCTCGGCGATGGCCGTGCGGAGCAGGATTAGCCGGGCGTCCTCCGTGCCCGCGAACATCCCGCCCTCGTGTCGACGCCGGCAGGTGATGACGACCGGACAGGGGCGATCGGTCAGCAGCCGCCGCAGATTCACGGTGCTGGTGAGGTAGTCGACGCGGAGTTCGACCAGCTTGGCTCCCTGCTCGACCAGGTGCTTCTGCTCCGCCATCATCAGGGCATGCCGGCCCCGGCCAATGCTGACGCAAATCATGTTTGCACCCCCACGAATGAGCCCCAGGGGAGATTCTAGCCTACTCCCCCCCACGGTTCAAGTGGCTCGGACGAGGGATGAGGAGCTTCGTCGGCAGGCGCCGATGTTGGGACCGATTAATCGAGCGGCAGGAACGTGGTTGCCAGGGCGGCATCGTTCTCCGTGGAGCCGCCGTCGCGATCACGTGCCGCATTCGCCGCAGACGCGGCAGCCGCAACACCGGCCCTCCACCGGATACTCCTCGCCACCGTGCGGCTGACAGAGCGGCCGTCGGAGACCTGGAACGTCACCGTACGCTGGGCCGTGCTCGGGCTGGCGCTCGCGTTCTGGTAGGTGACGGCCCGCAGCGCCGCCTGGTAGGCCGCCACCGTGTCGTTGCCGCGGAGGGTCAACGTGCCGGTCTTTGTGTCCCAAACGGTCTTGATCGTGTCCGTGCCGATGAACGCAAGGACGTCTTGTCCTCTTTGATAGCCGCGCGTGATCTGCACCGTGGCGCCGGTTAGGATGGTATTGTCCACGTCGGCGGACTGAATCGTCGCGGTGATCGCCGTGGCCGTCTGGTTCTTCACATAGCTCAGCGGTTTCGTTTCGATCCCGCGCAGCACCGGCCGGTCGTTGATCGGCTTCACGGCAATCATCCGCGCCCTCTCGCTGCTGGTGGCTGCGCCGTCGGTCACCAGGAACGAGACAGAGCGAAGTGCGGTTCCGGGATTCGGGCTGGTGTTTCGGTACTTCACCGACCGCAGCGCAGCCTGGTAGCGGGCCAGCGTGTCGACTCCAGTGAGCGTCAGCGTACCCGCAACCGCGTTCCAAGCCCCGCGGATGCGTTTCGTATTGGCGAAGGACAAGAAGTC
Organism: uncultured Planctomycetaceae bacterium; assembly: GCA_964518805.1. Classification (GTDB taxonomy): domain Bacteria; phylum Planctomycetota; class Planctomycetia; order Pirellulales; family Thermoguttaceae; genus CALFBP01. Next base: position 1,464 of record CAZFKF010001378.1, read on the forward strand.
GCTGCCCCGCTGGTAGTTGTTGGTGATCTTCACCGTCGCGCCGGCGAGATTCGTGTCGTCGGCGTCGCCGATCGTGATCGACGCGCTGATCGCTCTGGCCGGCTGCTGCTCCTTGTAGGCAAGGGGCTTCGATTCGACCCTGGTCAGCACCGGCGCGTCGTCGACCGGCGTGACGGCGATCGCTCGCGTCAGCCTGTTGCTGGAAGCTGTGCCGTCGCTCACTTGGAAGCCTACCATCCGCGTCGCCGGGCTGGGGGTCGCACTCGTGTTCCGATACTTCACCGAGCGCAATGCCGCTTGGTAGTTGGCCACGGTATCCGAGCCGGTCAGCGTCAGTGTTCCTGTTTTCGCATTCCACTTCCCCTTGATTTTCGCCGTGTTGGCGAACGACAGGACGTCGGAACCACGCTGGTAGTTGCCCGCAATCTCGATGACGGCACGCGCTAAGTTAGGTTGTGCGTCGTCGCTGATG
>CAZFKF010001379.1:0-1933 GCA_964518805.1 uncultured Planctomycetaceae bacterium
AGCTTATCTCTTCGGGACAGTCCCCGCCACCTTGGCCCAGCGGTAATTCGCCGCCGCGAAGGAGTTCTTGAAGGTCGCCCGCGAAGCCACTGCCGCGAGTTCTGTCTGGAGCCGCCTCAATCTCGGTCCGCCGCAGTCCGCAGTAACCCTTGACAGCAGAACGGTTTGCCGTCAGCGCCGAGGGCCCGGTAGGACCCCGGTCGTCGCCGGCGATTCGCCTACTGCACGATCCGCAGCTTGGGATTGGTGATGATGTTCTGGAAGATCTGGGTCAGGCGGGCCTCGTAGTCGGCAGGGTTCCCGCTGCCGCGAGGGCCCTGGCCGTCCTTGTCGGTCGTTCCCATGCGCGCCATACGGTCCATGAAATCGTAGTCGCAGCCCAATCCAATTCCCACGGGATAGAGATACCAGTGGTCGCCCTGCATCATCGAGGTCTGCATCAAGGCGGCGTCCTGCGGGTATTGATTGCCGTAGAAGTTGCTGCTCGGGTTGCTGCGAATGTAGCTGCTGATCGTGCTCGACGAACTGGAATAGAGGTTGGGCTTTCCGTCGGTCAGGAGGACGACGATCTTGTTCGTCCCCTGGCGTCCAACCCCTCCCTGGTTCTTGGGCTTGATGTGGTTCTTGGCAGCAATCAACCCTGTCTCAGTAGCCGTGCAAGCCACCGAGTCCTCACATGCCTGAAGCCGCGTGCACCCCTGCATGGCGCTGTCGTAGTCTCCGGTGAGCGCCACCTGGACCGCCGGGCTGCCGCCCGAAAGCTTGTCGAAGGTGATGACCGAGACCCAGTCGCGCTGGTTCATGTCGGAGATGATCTGATTTCGGTCCTTGATCAGTTTAATCGCCGCGATCATCGCGCGGCGCGCGGCGTGGGTCGGTTGCTCGCGCGGCGGAAATGTGAACGTGCCTGCGGCTGTCGCCTCGGAGTGCCAGGGGCAATCGGGGCTGAATTGAGACAGCGGCACGTAGTTCACCCCGTCGGGTTTGAGGAGCCGGCCCTCGTACATCATGAAGTGCACGTACGACCGGTAGCCCAGACTGCGGGAGTTTCCCTCAAAGTATGCGTACCAATAGTCGTAATACGCATCGCTGTTCAGCGCGGAAGCGGCTTTGGGTTTCGCTGCCGGCATGAGCGCCGGAATCTGGACGTCCATGGCCCACGAGTAAGCCTTCTTCTTTCGCGTGTTCGAGGAATCGCTGCTGTTGATTCGGTACTTCGCAGCGATCGTCGTCTTCGACAACGGGCCGGTCTTCGACATCAGGTCGTTCAGAGGATTCCAACTCGACGCGCTAATCCCGATCGGTTGGCCGATGACCTGCGACGTCCCCGGAAACGTCCCGAATCCGAAATCGGCATAGACCTGCTGCATCAACTGCGTGCCAATCGTCGGATACCCCTGGGAGGCAAATGTGCTATTGATTCCGTCCGTGTTGTCGGGATCGGTGTCGTTGTTCATCGAGCCGGACAGATCGATCACGAAGGCTATGTCGCGTGGGTTCACCGTGGCCACGGCCGATGCCGAGAGATCCACCGAGTTCTGGCCCAGAACCCTGGCGAAGAAGAAGGGTGTCGCGCCACCCGTGCTTTGGTCGGTCCGCGTTGTGACGCGCACCGCGTTGCCCACGGTCGTTGAAGGCGTGAAGACCCTAGTGGCCGTGTCCCAGTTGCCGTATTCAATGTCCGGAGAATTGAGTTGCACCGCTCGTCCGGCGGCTTGGTGGTATCCGGCATACTGCTTGGCGACGCCTTCCATCTCGCCTCGCGTAAGGTTCGCCGACGCGGCGGCAGCCAGGGCCGACGAATCGGCCGCGGCCTGAAGTTGCGTGCGGACCAGCAGGACGTAGCCGAGGTCCAGGGCAAACGCGACGACGCCAAGCATCACCACGGCGAGAATGGCCGCCAAGAATACGATGGCACCGCGGCGCGAAGGCC
>CAZFKF010001380.1:0-1931 GCA_964518805.1 uncultured Planctomycetaceae bacterium
CGCGGAATCGGGCAGACGGGTACCAGTGCTGCTGGAGGTCAACGTGTCGGGCGAGGCCGCCAAGCATGGGTTTTTGCCCCGGGAGATCGAACCCTTATTGCCGGAACTGGCCAGACAGGAGCACGTGGAAATTCGGGGGCTGATGTGCATGGCAAGTCTGGAAGGGGGCCTGGACGCGGCCCGGCGTGACTTCCGTGCGCTTCGCGAACTTCGCGACCGTCTGCGCGACAGCGACCCCGAAAGCCTTCACCTCGATGAACTATCCATGGGAATGAGCGGCGATTTCGAGGTGGCGATCGAAGAAGGGGCTACGATCGTTCGCGTGGGGTCAGCCCTGTTCGAGGGGATTTCGTAGGGATGCACTTCTCGGCCCAGCAGTACGTCCCATGATCGCTACGGAGCCCCATCCCGAAGGCTGTATTCTGCCCGTCCGAGCCCACCCGGGCGCTCGCCGTAATGAGATCCGCGGGGAGCACGATGGCGCCCTGCGTGTCGCCGTCACCCAGGCCCCGGAGAAGGGCAAAGCCAACAAGGCCATCGTCGAGCTGCTGGCCAAGGCCCTCGGCGTGCGCAAGGGCCAGTTCGAGTTGATTTCCGGAGAGACCTCAACGCAGAAGCGATTCTTGATCCGCGGTTTGACGGCGGACGAAGTCTCGGCCCGGATTGCGGGAATCGAGGATTATTGACCCCTGTATTGAAAATGATCCTGGTGCAAGGCTTTTCTCCCTTGTTTTCCGGCCTCCCGTTGGTCGGCCTCGCTCATTGGCTGCGCAGGGCTCAATAGGGCGAGTCGCAAACGACCGAGCGCGGTCCCATCGTGCTCGCGAGCCAGCCGGCAGCCGTTCGCAGTCTTCCACCGTCATCCTTCGTCGCTCATCACTCGCCCCGAGCTTCCTCAATCGTGCACGCCAGGGCGAAGATCTCGTCAATGTCGAGGACTTGATCGTTTGAGGTGAAGAGTCGCCGGATGGCGGATTTGTGGATCTTCATCTTGGTGGCGCCCACGCCGATGGCCCCGTAACACGGCACGCCGTCGCGCAGCGCGGCGCGATCGAGCGGATCGATCCCTTCAAGGCCCGCGGGCGGTACGGCGTTCAGGTCGATGGCAACGCGCAATTCCCGGCATTGGCGGCGGCTTTCGGCGGGCAAGATCAGCGCTCCGGGCGCGCCGGCCGAAATCACGATCTGAGCGCCGCGAGCCGCATCCAGGGTCTCGTGCGGCGTGGCCGTGCTGTGCGGCGTAACCTGCGCGGCTGGGATTCTGGCGGCGATAGCCTCGCACACGCCTCGGGCGCGGTCCGCAAGCCGCGAACCCGCCCGAACCCGAACTCCTTGACTGGCCAGCAGATGCGTCACTCTTCGTCCGACGGGACCGGTGGCGCCCAGGACCAAGGCAGTTGCCCCGGCGAGCGAGGCGTGCCTTTGGGCCGCGACGACCGCAGCCGCGGCGGTCGTGTTGGCGCCGTTGGGATCCAACATCACCGATACGCGCATCGGTCCGAAAAACGTCTGGCGAACCTCCGCAAACAGCCGCTCTCCCGCCGTCACGTCCGATCCGCCCACGAAGATGGCGGTCGATCGCAAGCTGTCGATCGGTCGGGTGAAGATTGTGCCGTAGACGAGGTTGCGCACGTGTTCAGGCTGAACGTTCTCGTGGCGCAACAGGTGCTCGACCCCGGCGTCGATCGCCACGACCGCGTCAAAGACGCTGGCCTGGGAATCGCCGTCGAGTTGAAGGAGAATTCGCGGTCGCGGGTTGGCCATGGAGGTGCTTCAGAAACCGCGGAATGGATGGGCCGCCTGATCCTTGCCGGCGAGCATTTCGTCGACGCTCGGCTTGCCGCTCATCGCGTTGGCGATGGCCATCTTTGTTGCCTGATAGTTGAACTCGTAGATCTTCTTGTCGTCCTCTGCCTGCGGGTGGATGAACA
>CAZFKF010001381.1:0-1930 GCA_964518805.1 uncultured Planctomycetaceae bacterium
CCTTCCAGAGGCCTGCTAGATTGGGGGTCGGGTATTGATGGGACACAAGTTTTGAAGGCAGGACGCGCGTTGACGACTTATCAAGGGGGTGGAAATGGCGAACCTTGGTAGACGAGGTGTTACGCGGCGGAGCCTGCTTCAGGCGATTCCCGCCCCTGCCCTTGGCGCGGCCATGGGGTGCGGTACGGCCCGCGGTGCGGAATCGCCGGCGCCTCGGCGCGAGGCGGCCCACCGGTGCGGGTTCTGGATCGACCTGTATACGGCCGAGCCGGTCGACGACGAGGAGCTTTTCGGCGATTTGAAGACGGTCCGCGTCGTCTATCTCGGCGAACGGCACAGCATCGCGCGGCATCACGACCTCGAGGCCTGGGTCGTCGGCCAACTGGCCAAACGCAACGTGCCACTCGTCCTGGGCCTGGAGCAGATGGAGGCGGTCCATCAGGCGGTCCTGGATCGGTACGCCAAGGGCGAGATCTCGTTCGAGCAATTGGCCGACGCGACGCAGTGGGCGAAGCGATGGGCCGGCTACCGTCAGTACCGACCCGTGCTCGAAGCGGCTCGCCAGGCCCAATCGCCTATCCTCGCACTCAACGCCCGTAGCGAAACGGTGCGGCAAGTGGCCCGCAGCGGCGGCGTGGCGAAGCTCGATCCGGCGATGCGGCAGCAGTTGCCGGCCGAGATGCAACTTCAAGACCCTGCCTACGAGAAGCTGCTGAGCCTGCAACTAATGGTCCACATGGCCGCCACAGCCCAGCGCCTGCGCCCGATGATCGAGGCCCAGATCGTGCGCGACGAGACGATGGCTTCCGCGCTCGCATCCTTCTTGCAGTCTCCGGCGGGCCAAGGGCGTACCGCCGTGGTCGTGTGCGGCGCGGGGCACGTGGGCTACGGCCTGGGCACCGCGGCCAGGGTCCGGCGGCGCGTGCCGGGCGTCAAAGACCGGATCGTGTTGTTCTCGGAAAGCGGCGACGTCGAACTGAGCCCGCAGGAACAGGCCATGGCCCGACCGATCGCCATGACCCACGAACAACTCCGGGAACTCGCCCGGCCGATCGCCGATTACCTCCATGCCACGAGCATGAAGTCGCGCCCCCCTTCGTAAGGCCCGGGCTTCGCGGCCAAGAACATGGGAAACGCAGAAGAGCGGGTCGAAGAAGCCGATTTTGGCTCTCGTTGTCTTCCTCGTTTCCCCAGGTTTCCTCGTGTGACGCGTTCGCGGGGCCTCGCGACAGAAGTCTGGCCCTAATGTGGCCGGACGCTCTTGTTCCGCTCGTTGGGATGGGTATCCTATTGTCCTAGGACAAGGCTGGCAAACGGCTTAGGGAGACCGCACATGAAACGAGAGGAAATCCTGGAAAAGGTGGCCAAAGGGGAGATCCCCGTGCAAGAGGCGTCGAAGCTCTTGGAGCAGACCGAGACGCGGCGGGGCTCGCTCTACTGCAAGGTGAGCCCGAAGGGCGCTCTGAGTCTCTACGGTTTGCAGCGGATGCCGGTCACGCTGTACGTCGAACAGTGGGAACGGCTCCTTGGCTCCTCGGAGGAACTTCGCAAGTTCATGGAAGAGCACAACGCCGATTTGAAGCGCAAAGAACGATAAATCCTTCCCTCGCGGAGGACGATCTGTCGTCAACGGTCCAGGTTTGCAGCCCGTGGGCTTGCCGCGATCGGGAACGAAGCGTCGATTCCGTGCACAATGGTCTTACGGATCCAGCGGCCAGAACTGGCCGCAGGTCGTGCCGCCGTCCACGTAGAGCACGTGCCCGCTGACGTAGCTGGCCGCCTTTGAGGCCAGGAAGATCGACACCGCCGCGATGTCTTCCGGCGTGCCCACGCGTTTCAAGGGCGTGTTCGCTTCGCGCCACCGGTTGATCGTTTCGTCGTTCAGCAGCGGTTTGGCCAGATCGGTGGCGATGAAGCCCGGCGCCACGGC
>CAZFKF010001382.1:0-1927 GCA_964518805.1 uncultured Planctomycetaceae bacterium
GGAACGCCTCAGCCATCCTGTCAATGGCCTCGAACGCCGTCTGGCGATCACCCCCTTCCGCCGCAACATCCCTGGCGAGTTTCAACAGGAGATACTTGGAAGTCGGGTCATTTCCAATCTCCTGCCCCTTGGCCAACAGCTTCCTGGCCAGCGCCTTCTTCCGGTCCGGGGATTCGGCAGCCTTGTACTCTTCTCCGTAGACCTCCTTGATGAGCTTCACGCCCTTGGCCTGGGCATCCTCATCGGGAACGATTTGCCGGGAGTCCTCGGCCTCCTGTGGTTCAACTTTTGCCAACGCTGCCGGTTCATCTGGTGCCCGTTGGCCGAAGAGCTTCACGGTTCGCAAATGGAACGGATCGGGGCCTACTGTCCCGAGTTTCACGTACCGAGTCCGAACCGGCTTGGGCAGATCGACATGCCATTCCTTCTCTCCCTTCTCGGCGGCCCAAACCTTCGTCCATTCCTTTTGATCCAGCGACACCCATATCGTAAGGGTGGCCGCTCGCTCCCAGCACATGTCCCTTCGGTTCTCGACATAGAGACGAGAAACATCACAGGGGACGTTCAGCGTGATGATGATGTACGGATTAGCCCCAGGATTCGTCTGAAAGGCGAAGTTGTCACCGAAGTGGCGTGGCCCCTCGTCCGTCAAAAGACTCGGCAACGGATTCTGGTCCTCGAACACCGAGCTTGGGATATAGGCGGCGTCTTTCGAGATCCACGGCATGTCCGGTTTGGGCGCAGTTGTCGTGCGTTCTGGTTGCGGAGAAGGGATAGGCGGCATCGACGCAGGGGGTGGCGAAGGAGCGACCACAGGCGGATCATTCACTTGTGCCACTTCGACTTTCGGCGTGACCTCGGATGCCTTGACCGGCTGGAACGTCTCGGCGTGCTTGGGCGCAACGGCCACCACTTGGTCGTTCGGAGGCGGGGACGAGCGGCGGGTAGCCAGGACGGCGAGGATTGCCAGAATGAGCACGGTCGCCACGGCGGCCAACATGATGTAAGAGGTGTCGATCTTGCAGCGCTTGGCAGGGGCGTGCAGTGGAGGCTTCGTCGGGCCAAGATCAAGTCCAAGCGGCGACACATCGAGTGGCAATGGCTCAACCGAAGTCACCTCCATTTGGCGAAGCGATGCGTCGTAGGCCGCTTTCTTTTCGGGATTCAGGAGGCACACTCGGGCCGCAGCGATTTCGTTGAGGATTCGTTGCGACTGCTCCACATGCCGACCGGTCTGAAATGACCTGACGTGCGCCATCCGCTGGTCGGCGGCGCTGGCAATCACGTCCGGGTCGGTCTCGAAGATCGCAATGCCCAGCAGGCGGTAGTGGTTCGGAGGCTGCTCTTCAGGGCGAATGCCCAGCCACTTGTAATAGGGATCGAAACTGCTCGACATAGCTCTACCTTATGATGATGGCCTTTGGCTCATCAGCGACAGGATGCACTCCTTCATGTCGCCCCAATATTGCGGGTTGTACAAGCTGCCAGCTACCAGTCGTGGCAAGGCAATCTTGTCCTGCTCCGAGATCGTTGCGATGCCTCGGGCGATCTCCTCAGGAGTCGCCTTCAACACCTGCTGCGGCGTGCCGAGCCCGGCACGCCGCAGCATATCGAAAAGTTGGTCCGTGAAGGCCCACAACTCTTCTGCTAGCCGGTCGCTCTCCTCCTCGTCCACGACCTCGGCCGTGGCAGGTGTGTTCGAGGAAGCCGATTGGGTCGCCTGCGGGCCTTCATGCCTCGGTGGCGTTGCAGAAAGCGTGTTTACGCCAAGGCCGATGCCATGAAGGGTGCCCCATACCAGCACGACGACGAGGACCACAGTCGCCAGGGCGGGAACGAACAGGCTCAACAGGACCAGGGCTGGTACGGCAGCGCCCATAATCACAACGGAGGCCAAGCACGATCTGGTCATCGAAACGATCTCGTC
>CAZFKF010001383.1:0-1925 GCA_964518805.1 uncultured Planctomycetaceae bacterium
TTAGGGATTGGGGATTGGGGACTAGACGTCGTGGATACCCTGGTTAGTGGCCTACTGGGCATTGAGGCCCGTGGCGCGACTACCGAGTTTCTCCTTATATCGCTTTTCCCACGCAAGCACCTCGCTTCGCGCGAAGCTCTTGGGCAGAATCTGGAGGATTGAGTAGGAGAACGCGTCCGGATATGCCGGATCATCGGCCACGAGTTTTTTGAGAAGCTTGTTGCCGCCGTGACCGTCATGGGCGTACGCGGCCCACCGCCCCCATATCCCGCCCGTGCCGTGAGCGGATCCGACGTATTGAGCACCAGTTGTGGTCGCGAGGATAAGATAAATGCCTGCTACAGCGCTGAGGCGAGCACGCCATTCCCTGTTGGCCTCTTCATGGTCGCAGAGTTCTCTCAGTTCCGCGCGGGTTAGCGTAAACTCCAAGTAATCGCGAAACGGTGGTCGGAGTTGACCTCTGGGGAGCATCTCCACAACTTCCTTGTTGGCGAGTTTCTGGACCCACGCAAGAGCGCCCTTTCCCCATTCAATGACGACGCGATCCTCCAAGTCCTCGTACCCGGTCTCACGTTCCAAGTCGTAGTAGTATCGATATGCCGATAGTCCGGGCGGATATCCCTTGGGAGGCGGAATCGATCGTCCATTGCGTTTCCCGTGGACGCGATAGACACCGATAAGGCGTGCCTTCGTCCTCCCGGCTCCCACGAAACAGACAATACGCTCGCAGCGGTCGAACACCGGCCGGCTCTGGGTCGCCTGATAGAAGTCGAGCCATCCTTTGCGCATCAGATCGTCTACGTCGATCCTGCGGTCCTGGTGCCGGACGAGCTTGGTAGGACGACTCGCGTCAAAGCCTCGCAACTTGAGCAAATCGACGATGCCGAGTGATTGCTCTGTACGCCGTGCGGTCATGTTCGATACTCGCTGGCACGTTGTGTAGTGGTCAACCGAAACCAATCCCCAATCGCTAATCCCCAATCACTCTCACTTGATCCTGCTCTTCACGCGCGTTCGAAGGCTTCGCAGCATCTTCGCCTCTTCGGTGCAACGGCCGATGAGGGAGTCAATGGCTGCCTTGGGCACATATTCGAGTCGCTCGGCGAGCAAGAGATGGGGCTCTAACTCGGCCAGGGAGCCCTGGGCGATCGCCAGGAAACGCGAAAACTCCTTGCTCGATCCCATGGCGTGCCCTTCGGCGATGTTGGCGGGAATCGAAACGGCCGCGCGTTGAATCTGGCTACAAAGACCGTACGTTTCTTACCTTGGGAACTGCCTCGACAGCCGATACACTTCTTTTACAATCTGCATGCCCAACTGCCACACCTTCAGACTACGAAAGTTCTGGTCATCCACGGTCGTGCCCTCCGGCTACCATTGCAGGCGACTCAACCCGACAACTCCAATCCCCAATCCCCAATCCCTAATCCCTCATTTCTCAAACTTCGGAATCACCGGCGGCGGGATTTCCTTGATCAACCGGGCGATGATGTCTTCGGGGCTCATGCCTTCGGCCTGGGCCTGGAAGTTGGCGCTGATGCGATGGCGGAGTACGGGCACGGCCACCTTTTGGATGTCTTCGATAGCCACCGAAAAGCGGCCGTCCATGGCGGCCAGGGCCTTGCCGCCGAGGATGAGGAATTGCCCCGCACGGGGACCCGCGCCCCAATCGATCAATTCGCGGATGAATGGCGGCGCCGAAGCGTCCTTGGGCCGCGTGGCCCGCACCAGGCGCGACACGTACTGCACCACGTACTGCGTCACGGCCACCGAGCCCACCAACCGCTGCACATTCAGAATTGCCTTGCCCGAAAGCACCTTGCGGACCTCGACCTTCTCGTTCCGTGTGGTCGTGGCCAGGATTCGCTCTTCTTCGTCGGCCGTGGGATAATCGACCTTGATGTTGAACATGAAGCGGTCCAACT
>CAZFKF010001384.1:0-1918 GCA_964518805.1 uncultured Planctomycetaceae bacterium
ACGTCGAGCATCCGCCGCCCACGTAATTCCCATAGTAGTCACAGGGATCGTTGCAGTCGGGTGGGTCCCCATACCAGTCGCCCCAATACCGTTCACCGCAGCCGTCGCACCCGCCGTAGGGACCAAAGCCGAACAGTCGGAAGAGAAAGCCGACGGGTCCGCGAAGAATCGGCCTGCATCGGCCGTAGCAGCCCACTTCGCCGCAGTAGCCACAGCCCCCGTCGTCGCAGGGCTCTACCGCGTAGCCGCCGCCCACGACTGGCCCACACGGTTCGTCGCAGACCGGCCCGCACGTCTGGCAGCCCCTCCGCAGCGGACCACACCGTCGGGCATCGCACATCGTGTTCGGCCCGAAAGGATCGTAGAGAATGGCTCGGCACACGTTGCAGCCGCCGGCCGAAGCCAGCACCGCAAACAAGAAGAGACCGATCGCTTGCTTGGTCATAGCGATTCCCTCGTGAATAATCCTGCGCGTTGTCAAGAAGGTTTATCGACCGGAGAATCGGTAGAATCCAAAGAAACGTTAGATTCAGAGCGTTCGTTGAATTCGCCAAACACCCCCAGTCCTCCCTAGATTCGCGTACATTACTTCCACGGAGGGGGACCGAAAGCCCTGCACCACGGAATTGGCAACGGGGCGGGGCCGCATTTAGAATGGAGAGGTGAGTTAATCCTAGCCTCCCCTCTAGGGATAGGTTAGCGGTGCATCGCGAGAACGTTCTGCGAGCTGGAACTGCGCCTTTCTGTCAGGCCAATCCGGCTATTGGTGGGGTAAGCTTTCATGCCACAGAAATCATCGACGATTGACCAAGCCGTAGAGGCGATTGGCCGTGGGGAAATCATCATCGTTACCGACGCGGAAGACCGCGAGAACGAAGGCGATTTCATCTGCGCCGCCGAGAAGGTGACGCCTGAGATCGTCAACTTCATGATCACACACGGCCGGGGGTACCTTTGCGTGCCCGTATTGCCGGAAGTCTGCGACCGGCTTGATCTTTCGCCCATGGTCGAAGACAACACCGCGCCCTTGGGAACGAACTTCACCGTTCCCGTTGACCACCGCACCACGAAGACCGGGATTACGGCCCAAGAGCGGGCCACCACGATCCTGGCCATCGTCGATCCGTCGAGCAAGAAATCGGATTTCGTTCGGCCCGGCCACGTGAACCCGTTGGAGGCAAAGGAGGGAGGCGTCCTGCGTCGCGCAGGCCACACCGAGGCTGCTGTTGATTTGGCGCGCATGGCGGGCCTGCGTCCCGCCGGTGTTCTGTGCGAGATCCTCAACGAGCACGGCGACCGCGCCAATCGCGAAGAGCTTCAGGCCTTGGCCGAGAAATACCACCTCGAGATGATCACCATCGAGGATCTCATCCGCTATCGGCGGCGCATGGAAAAGCTGGTGTATCGCCAGGCGGAGGCAAACCTGCCCACGCGATTCGGTTTGAGCCGGGTCGTTCTCTACGGCGTGAAGTACGAGTCGCACGAACCGATCGCCGTCGTGTTCGGCGATCCGGCCCACCTTCCCGAGCCGCGCGTGCCTCTGGTGCGCCTCCATTCGTCGTGCTTCACCGGCGACCTGTTGGCCTCGCTCCGCTGCGACTGCGGCGACCAATTGCACATGGCCCTGGAGATGATTTCGCGCGAGGGGGCGGGCGTGCTGATTTATCTGCCCCAAGAGGGACGCGGCATCGGACTGACGGAGAAGATCAAGGCCTACCATCTTCAAGACCAAGGCCTGGACACGGTGGACGCCAACCTGGCCCTTGGCCATCCGGTCGACAACCGCGATTACGGCGTCGGCATCCAGATCCTCAAAGACCTCGGTCTCTCGAGGGTTCGCCTGCTGACGAACAATCCCAAGAAGACCGATGCCTTTATCTACGGCGGCTTCGATCTGGAAGTCGTCGACCAGGTGCCG
>CAZFKF010001385.1:0-1918 GCA_964518805.1 uncultured Planctomycetaceae bacterium
CTAGCTTCTGCTGCATCACGCACTCTCTTGATCAAGGCCACGATCGACGGCTCGCACAGGCCTCGCACCACGTTCAGCGACAGTTCGTCGCCGTGCCGCAGGTAGCACAACGTCCGGCCATCGAAACGGCAGTGGAGGACGGTCACGCTTGCGGGCACGTCGGCCGCCTTGCCGAAGTAGATCGGTACCAGCAGCGTGCCGTCGGGCCGGACAACCCATTGCGCGCAGGCGTTGCGGGCCATGTTGAACTTCTCGTCCGCGGGCAGATCCAAGACTTGCCACTTGGACCACTGGCCGGTCTTGGGATCGAAGACGGCGTACGCCGTCTGACTGAAGCGAGGTATGTCGGACAATTGTTCGCCACTCTTGCCGTACCGCACCGTGCATCCCATGGCGATCACTTTCCCCGACGGCGCGTGCCAGCCGGGAGTCACATCCGCAACTGCGGTCACAACCCCGTCCGCTCCGGTTGTCCAACCCAACTGCGGAATCTCGGTGGGCCCGGTCCAGGTCTCGCCCAAGTCATCGCTCCGCATCATCCAAAGACCCGAGTAGTGGTCCGAGGCGGCCAGATGTTTCTGCAGGGTCATCACGACCGACGGACGTCCCTCGCGTCCAGCCCCGGGCACGGCAACGATTCGCGGAAGAAACCAGCAGAAGTCCGGATGCAGCTCTTGCCTGACCACGTCGAGTTTGACGTCGAAGGCGAGGGCTTTCCTCGGGGCATCTGCGGACCCGGGTGTTGCCGCAAGCGAGACGCAAACGATCTCGTGATCGTTGCGTGCGCAGACGCAGCGGTTGGCAAAGGCGGGATGCGACCAGGCGACTTTTCGCCCCCCACTGCCTGCGGACAGCATGTCGGGCTCCAAGAGACGAGACCGGCTGATCTCTTGGTAGCCCGCGCGCGTCAAACGCGAGAGAATCAGGTCGCCGTGGTCGTTCCAGAGGAAGACCTTGTCGCCGTGCGGCACCATGAAGAGGGTACTCCAGCGTTCGCGAGGCTCTTTGCCGCCGCTGGTCGGCTGGAGCGTGGTCCAAATCCGTTCTCCGGTATCCGCGTTCAGGCAGCACGTCTCGCCATAGAGCGAGACGCCGTAAACGCATCCGTCGCGCAGAAGCACCGTGCTCATCGTCGTGTTGAATCCCGCTTTCTTCCATTGCCGCTCGGGCAGCGTCCCGGCCGACGCCTTCCACACGACCGTCGGTTCGACGGCGCCGGCCTTGAATTCGAGCATCAAGACGCCCTCATATTGACTGGACACGGCCAACCGGTTGTCTGCGATGGCTGGCGTTGAGATGGCGATCCCAGCCGTAACCGGATGGGAGACGAACCACAAGGGCTTGCCCGACTCGGGCTCCAGTCCAGCCAAGCCGTCACCGTGCCAGACGACCAACTGCCGTCGCCCAGCGAATGCGTGGATCAACGGGGCGCAATAGCCCGGTTCAGAGGCACTTCCGGCTTTCCACACTTCTCCTCCCGTGTGGCGATTGAGGGCCACGACTGCCTGGCCTTGCCCTCCGACCATCACGATCAGCCGATCGCCATCGACGAGCGGGGCGCTGGCAAACCCGTAGAGCGGCACCTCGGCGTGCCAATCACGAACGAGGCTCTTCTGCCACACGATCCGCCCCGTATTCGAGTCGAAGCAGAACAGATCGCCCATGGCGCCGAGCGTGTAGACTCGGTCCCCGACGACGGTTGGCGTGGCGCGGGGGCCAGAGCCGTAGGCGGCTTCGTACGCGCAGGCGTCCTTGTGTTCCCAAAGGAATCTGCCTGTTGCCGCATCCAGGCAAAGCACCCGTTCGGGCCCCTTCGTCTGATCGCCGTGGTCTCATAGAGTGTTGACCTCCGTCGACGCCCATTTGTCGAGGCTGCGGTCCATCACCAAGACCGTTCAGGCGGCCACCGCCGGACCCG
>CAZFKF010001386.1:0-1916 GCA_964518805.1 uncultured Planctomycetaceae bacterium
ATTGCGGATGACGGACCCTGCGAATCAGGCCGTCCAAATCACACCGATCCCTACGTACCGATGCCCATCGGACGTCGGCGGCAAAACGTTCGTCCTTCCGCCCGGTCCCACGCCTGCGCCGAACTACTCCACGGGCTTCACGTCAACCGAACTGGCCGTATCGAACTACGTGGGGAATTTCGGCACGAGGGCGATGTCGCAGGTTTGTGGTGGGACGGGCAATTGCGTGGGAGACGGCAGTCTGGTCTTTCAGCGTTGGTTCAGCTTCGCTGAGATATCCGATGGGTTGAGCGAGACGATCTTCATCGGTGAGCGGCGCACACAGAATTACCCCTCAACGTGGATGGGGGTCTTTGCCGGCGGGGCCCACGCCCCCGGCCGCGTGGTCGCCGTGGCTTCCACGCCCCCAAACTCCACGACCGGGGGCGACATGATGAACTTCAGCAGCTTCCATCCGGCCGGCACCAACTTCCTCGCCGTTGACGGATCGGTGCACATGGTTGCCGAGACGATCGATCAGCCGGTCTACTTTGCCCTCTGTACGCGCGCCACGGGCGACCTGACAAAAGGCTACTTTGGGCACTAATGAAGCATAACGCGCATGCGCGTTATGCTGCAAATACCGCGATAGCAGGGCGGTCGGAGTGAACCGGCTGGTTCGGCCTCGCGTAGCAAGCTCTCGGGCGTAAGCTGTTCGCGAATCCTCGCATCCTTCGCTCCCCAGAGCTGCACTTGGTGAGTCTGTGCCGCGAAACCCCCGCGAAACCACGAATCCCAGACCTTTCTTTAGCAGACGGCCTCGTTCTGCCCGGCGAGGGAAGGGTCGTTCCACGTTGATTCTCGCTCTCGGTTCCGTGGGCTTGGCGGCAGCGATGGTCCTCAGCCTGATGATGCTCGGACGCCGCAGTGGCAGCAATTCCCGCAAGCCGCTGACGCTCTTCTGTGCCGCAGGAATCCGACAGCCTACCGAGCAGATCGTCGCCGAGTATGAAAGAGAATACGGTGTTCCGATCCAGGTGCAGTACGGCGGTTCGAACACCCTGCTGGGGCAGATTGAAGCCGGAGGCGTGGGCGACCTCATCCTGGTGGGCGAGGATATGTATGCCGAGATCGCCTGCAAGAAGGGCCTCGCCCGTGAAGTTGTCCCTGTCGCGGTTCAGAGGCCGGTGATCGCCGTGCGCAAAGACAACCCGCGGCGAATCCAAGGGCTGAACGATCTCCTTCGGGCCGACGTTCGGGTGGGATTGTGCAATCCTGAGCAAGCAGCCATTGGCCGCTTGTTCAAGGAGGCTCTTGGGCGGACCGGACGATGGAGAGACTTGGATCGCGCGGTGACGGAGCGCGGTGTGTTCAAGCCGACAGTGACCGACCTGGCCAACGACCTCAAACTCGGCACCATCGACGCGTCGATTCTCTGGGACGCGCTCGTTCGGCAGAATCCGGAGTTGGAGGCTGTCGAGTGTCCGGAGTTGAAGTCCAGCACAGCGCGGATTGCGATGTGCGTCCTCACCAGCGTCAAAGCCCCAGCCGCTGCTTTGAGGTTCGCGCGGTACTTCGCCTCACGCGACCGCGGTCAGCCGGTTTTCGCGTCGATGGGATACGAGGCTGTCGAAGGGGATCGCTGGTCCGAGTCGCCCCAACTCACGTTCTTCGCCGGGATCGTAGCCCGGCGGGCCTTGGAGGAGACGATTCGCGGGTTCGAAGAGCGCGAGGGCGTCGTCGTGACCACCGTCTACAACGGATGCGGCATCCTCACGGGCCAAATGTTGGCAATCCGCGACAAGACACAGGGCGGGTTTCCCGATCTCTATCTGGCCGGCGACCGCTGTTTCTTTGAAAACGTCAAAGAACACTTCCAGGAGGCGGAGGAACTGTCCGAGAACGGAATCTCGATGTTCGTCGAGAAAGGGAACCCG
>CAZFKF010001387.1:0-1916 GCA_964518805.1 uncultured Planctomycetaceae bacterium
CTCTACGTCTCACACAGTCTGGGACTTCCCGTCTCAAATAATTCGGGGCTTAGCAGTCGCAGCCCGAACGGCTGCCCGGCGAAAGTGCGGGGCCGCCAACTCCCACAGCCAGTGCACGCCGCCTCCCGGGAACACCCGCGTCGTGGTCTTAAGCGGTTTCGCGGCTGGGCCGCACGCCGGCCGTCAAGCTCCACTGCCCTGCCTCGGAGTCTCGGAAGTCACCTTCCTTGGAGGAGCGGGCACGAACATCGGCGTCCGGGAACGGTAGAGCCGATATTCGTCGCCAAGCATTCGCGAGAGATCCCGCTCCTCGAACGTCACGCCAACAAAGACGTAGCCGCTCATCAAGAGGGAGAAAAGCAGGTGTCCGGCTGTCATCATCGGCGTTGACCAGATGCCAATGAGAATTCCCACCATGAGCGGGTGGCGGACAATCCGATACAGGGACCTGGCAGCGAAGGGGGGATGGGTATACGGTCGGTTGCGGAAATGCAGGAACACCTGCCGCAACCCAAAGAGATCGAAGTGGTCGATGATCGAGGAGCTATACAAGGCGACTCCCCATCCAAGAAAGAAAAGCCCGGTCAACAGGGTGACGGCCAAAGGGGGCTGGAAATGCCAGATGACGGCAGGGATCGGCCGCCACTGCCAAAACATCAGGGCGAGGATCAAGCTGGCCAGGAGAACGTAGGTGCTTCTCTCCACCGGCTTGGGGACGAATGTCGTCCACCAGGACTTGAAAGCCGGACGTGCCATCACGCTGTGCTGAACGCCGAAAAGGGCCACGAGCAGAAAGTCCACCAGCAGTGCTTCCCCAAGGGGCGATGGCGTGCCCGAATCAATCGACTTGGGAACCAAGACGTTCCCGGTGAAGCCGATCAAATAGAGGAAGACGACGAAGAACAGTGCGTAGGCGACCGCTCCATAAGCGAGAGAAAGGACACGTCCCATAGCTTCTACTCCGTGGGGTGAGGTTCGCCGCTGGCGGCCGTTATCGGTTCTCGAAGGGGCCGCTTCCCTGATACGTCGTCGCTTGGCCAGCCTCAGAAATGCTAGGGCCTGTCGGATGCCAGGCAACCCGGTCTGGTGAAAACCGTGGGATGGCCAAGCGATTTGTCAACACAGCCAAGGGCAATTCGATTCCACGACGTTCACGGCGTTTCCGGACCAGGACTCCGCCCGAAAGCCCAGCCTCCCGGCAGCAAACGCCAATCTCCGTTCAGTCTTCACGGCAGGCCAGAAACTTGAGCGGCCCCCTCGTTCTGGTATACCGGAGGCATCGTTGGCCTATCCGAACGGACAGTTGCTGTGTCGCCCGGAAAAGGGCCGGTCATGTCGATCACGCTCCGACAATTCGTCGAGTCGGTCACGACCCCGGGCCTGATGGACTCGGACGACATCCAGTCCTTGCTCGATACCCTGCCCCTGGACCATCGCCTCCAAACAGCCGAGGATCTTGCCAAGGAACTCTGCCGACAGGGCAAACTCACCAGGTTCCACGCCCGCCAGACCGTCTACCAGAAGTAGACTCGTGGCCTGGGCGTTGGCAACTACGTGGTTTTCGACAAGTTGGGCAAAGGCGGGATGGGGGCGGTGTAGAAAGCCCAACAGGCCAGAAGGCTCGGGCAAAGTCCTTGCCGGCCAGAGTTCTTCGAGGGCCATGGGGCCAGAAGGCCCTTCGTCACCCCCTTACAGTGGTGGTTCTTTCTGGGTAGGCTTGAGGAGACAGGCGGTTCAATTCGCTTTGCCGGTGAGTAGCGGTTTGCGGAACACGTAACCGTAGTGGTAGGGCGGCAAATCAACTTGGCCAGGTGGCTGGCACTCGAAGCCGACTGCTTCGCACCAAGCTCGGCAATATCCCGGCCTCGGGCGAATGTCCATACTCGGACCTCGGGGAGTGGCAGGGGCGTCGTTCC
>CAZFKF010001388.1:0-1910 GCA_964518805.1 uncultured Planctomycetaceae bacterium
TCTTCCAGCTCTCGGTGTTCGGCGGCTACGCGATCTACTTCCCCGAGTTGTTCCCCACGCGGCTGCGGAGCACCGGCACCTCGTTCTGTTACAACATTGCCCGTTTCGTGGCCGCCCTGGGCCCCACGGCCCTCGGCGTGCTGAGCGACAAGGTCTTCCACGGCTACCCCGAACCGATGCGCTACGCCGGCGTGACGATGTGCGCCATCTACCTCGTCGGCGTCGCCGTGCTGCCGTTCGCCCCGGAAACCAAGGACCAGCCGCTGCCGGAATAGACAAGCCCGCCGGACGATCGAGCAGAACGAACGCGAAGGCCCGAAAGTAGCGCGGAGTGTGTGGGGTGCTCTGCGAGCACCGCTCGGTGCGCAATAGTCTCCTGGGCCCATCATGCGCCGCGCGATTCGATGTCGATACCGTCCTTTCCGGACTTCGGTGCTCGCCGGGCACGCCACGGCCGACTGAACCGGCGCGCGTTGGGAATCAACTTTCGATTTCTCCGGCTTTGCACCCCCGGGCATGATGCCCACGATGGTTGGGCTTGGCCGGTTGAGCAACAGGGTGGCTGTGGCTTGCCATGTTCACCTAGCCTTCCGTCTCGCTAACCTTGGGCGGAACGAGCGGCAGGTCGAGCCAGGCCAGGCCAATGTTGCGGCGCATGTGGCTGACGCTCTTTGCGCCGGGGCCATCGTATAGCAATGCCAGACGCCGGCCGGCCGCAATGACCGTCGGCATGCCGATGCAGTCCTTGCTCCACGAGCAGTTGCGGTCGTCGAGGACCACGGCCTTGCAGCGTGGGTCCCAGCGGTTCACGTCCTTCGACCAATAGACCCAAATGCCGTCGGTGTACTCGCCGCGGGAATCGATGCCGATGTGGTTCGTGAACAGAAACCACGTTTGACAGGCCGGCTCGAAGTAGAGCGACGAGTTCTCGATCTGTTCGTCGGGCGGAACCGCGGGCCGGGGATCGACCTGCCAAGGGCCGTTCAGGTCCTTGGTCCGCGCGATGCCCAGCGTCCGCTTGAGCACGGGGGGCGACTCGGCAGTGAAAGCCGCGGCGCTGAAGAACATCAGGTATTCGTCGCCATGCTTGAGCACGAAGCCCGAATTGGCCGTGTCGGCATAGTAGGTCCCAGGTTTGGGCCGGAAGGGCACCAGGTCCTTCTGTTTGATCCAGGGCCCGCCCGGAGCCCGACTCGTGGCCTTGCACGTCAAATACGGCACGGCGGGAACGCAGTCCGGCGGAGGCGTGGCCAGCGGCGTGGCCACGTAGAACATGTGCCAGAGGTGGCCGTCGAAATAGACCCACGGCGAACAGGCGCAGGCCGAGTCGGGCTCGCCGGGCTTGCCAAAATCCAGGATCGGGCCCTTCTTGGTCCAGTGCACCAGATCGCGGCTCGTGGCCAGGCAGGCCAGCCAGCCCCGCGGCCCGGCGCCGTCGTAGTGCAGGTAGTACGTGTCGCCGGACTGGAACACGATGGCCTCGCGCGCGCCGAGATGGTCGCACCGCTCCGGCCCATCGCCGTAACGGAGGACGATGCCGTGGTCCCTGGCAGCCAGTCTTAGGGCTGCCGAAGGACGGCCGTCGCGATAGGGCGGCCGGGCAGCCTTTGCGTTGGGGCGGCGTCCTTCGTGCCGTCCGTACTTCTGATAATGGCCCAACGGATCCTTGCTCCAGACGCGATCGGCGGCCACGTCCGGATTGTCGCCGAGGTAGAACTGGGCGTCGAGACGATCGTCGGCGGCCGACGACGGCTCCGCCGCACCAGCCGAAGGCACCGTGGCTGCGGCAACCGCCCACCATGCGACATACGCCCAGACCCCGCGGCCTCGTAAAATTGACGAGACGCTCATGGTTCATCATCCTTTCCTGCGGCAGCGGCGGACTCGCCGATCGCAACCACGAACCGCCG
>CAZFKF010001389.1:0-1908 GCA_964518805.1 uncultured Planctomycetaceae bacterium
TGCCTGCTGAAGGCCCTGATTGCCAAGGCCAAGGCGTCCGGCAAGGACACGGTCCAGGCCGAAGCCGCCATGGCCCAGGCCGGCCGCCTGGTGGCGATCCCCAACGCCGGCGGCCGCCATTCGAGCAAGATCCTGCCCGATCCCGAGGCCCTGTACAAGGCCCGGGAAGCCGTGGCCGTGGCGATCGAAGGATTGCACGACGCGTTGCGATGAGCGGGCGCTACCAGCAGGTACCGAACGCCGTTCACTCTCCCCAGCGCGACGACTGTGCGAATGAAGGCTTGCTGCCAGACAGCGGCGTGGAGGAGTTGGTGGAGGGGGACACGCAGGACGGACTCCGCTTCCGCGGATCGCGAGGTTGAGTCCCGCGCGGAGAAGGCAGCGCGTTGTCTTCGAGACTCCTTGACGCCACACCCGTGCGGAGCCTCTAATAGGCTCGGGCAGTGCCTGACTGTACGATGGGGCGGCAAGGCCGGCCTCTCAATCACACGACAGAGGAGTACGGACGAATGATCCACCGCAGGCTTGCAACCGTGGCGCTGTTGGCGTCCTTCGTTTCGGCGCCGGTTCTGGCGGCTGGGGGGCCCCTGGGGTTTTCCGTCGATGAAAAGACGCAGAGCTATACGATCACCGAGCAGGGGCAGCCGGTCTTAACCTATCGCTTCGGTGAGGTTCCTCTCCCGGCCGGAGTCGAGGCGAGTCATTTCGGCAAGGGCCCCACGCCGTACGACGGCGCCTACTTCACCGACGGCAGTCGGTTCGGGGGCGAGCGAAGCGACTACATTTACCCGCTCTACGGATTCCATGGCGAGCCGCTTACCGCCGACTACCCGAAAGATCATCTGCATCACCGCAGTCTCTGGTGGAGTTGGTGCGAGGTTCGCCGCCACGACAAGATCGGCGACCTTTGGGCCGTCTGCAAGATCCGCGCCTATCCCATCAAGATCGCCAAAATGGAGGCCCGCGACGATGAGGCCGTGCTTCAGGCGTTGAACGCCTGGCGTTTCGATGACGACCCGGCCGCCGTGGTCAACGAGACGGTCACGATTCGCGCCTCCAAGACCGCCGGGGCGCAGGGGGCCCGCAGCCGCACGATCGATGTCGACGTCCGGCTCGAGGCCCTGGTCGACGGCATCGCGATTGCCGGGCGTCAAAAGGTCGACTACGGCGGCTACGGCGGAATGACGGTCCGGTTGAATCCGGAGGTGAAGGACGTCTCGATTCGTGCCGTGCATCCGAATCCGGACAAGTGGCGAGGCGATGACCTGGCGATCGTGCAGAGGGTAACCGATCCAGCGGCGTTGGGCAACGCAGCCTGGATGGCGCTCTATGGCAAGTACCCGGCCGCCGGCGTCGAGAAACCCGACTTCACGACCATGATGATGTTCGAGTCGAAGGCCACGCCGCTCTATCCCAACAACTTCCGCTACTACGGCTCGACGTGCATCTCGCTGGCCTTCCCGGGAAGGTCGATTGTCCCGCTCGCAAAGGGCAAGCCGCTCGACTACAAGACGCGCTTCGTGCTCTGCGAGGGCAAGACGACGATCGAGCAGGAGAAGGCGGCCTGGCAGGCCTATCAGCGATAGTTTCGGAGGAGTCGTTGCGATGAACCGTTGGTTGACCTTGGCGTTGTTGATGGGGCTGAGCGGTGCGGCGAGCGGCCGCGATCCCGATCCGGCGAAGACCGACTGGCTGGCGGCTGCCAAGTACGGCGTATTTGTCCATTACCTCACGGGACTCCAGAACAACCCCGATCACGTGGCCAGTCTCGGCCGGCAGACCTCTTGGGACGAATGCGTCCGGGACTTCGACGTGGAGAAGTTCGCCGGCCGGATGCAGGAGGCAGGGGCGGGGTACGTAATCTTCACGATGATGCAGCGAAGCCGCTTCCTCATCGCCCCGAACGCC
>CAZFKF010001390.1:0-1906 GCA_964518805.1 uncultured Planctomycetaceae bacterium
TCGGGCCCTGACGCAGATGACGCCCGAGCAGGCGATCGACGAAATGATTCGCTCCGGCCTGCGGGGCCGCGGCGGCGCGGCGTTCCCCACCGGGCTGAAATGGCGTCTGGCCCGGCAGGCCCCGGCCGACATCAAGTACGTGGTCTGCAATGCCGACGAAGGCGAGCCCGGCTCGTACATGGACCGGACAATCCTGGAGGGCGACCCGCACGCGGTGCTCGAGGGCATGCTCATCGGCTCCTATGCCATCGGCGCGAGCGAGGGATTCATCTACGTCCGCAACGAGTATCCGCTGGCCATCGAGATCCTCGAACACGCCATCGACGAAGCGGAGAAGCGAGGGCTCTTGGGCGACGACATCCTCGGCAGCGGGTGGTCGTTCCGGATCACGCTCCGCCGCGGGGCCGGGGCCTACATCTGCGGCGAAGAGACGGCCCTGATCGAATCGCTCGAAGGCCACTCCGGCGAGCCCCGCACCCGGCCCCCGTATCCCGTCACCCAGGGCCTCTGGGGCAAGCCCACCGTGGTCAACAACGTGAAGACCTGGGCCAGCGTGCCGCCAATCCTCACCCGGGGCGCCGATTGGTACACCACCATGGGAACCAAGCGCACGCCGGGCACGACGATCTTCTCGCTGGAAGGGGCGGTCAAGAACGCCGGGCTTGTGGAAGTCCCCTACGGCATAACGCTCCGCGAACTGGTCTACGACATCGGCGGCGGAGTCCAGGGGAACCGTCCGCTCAAGGCCCTGCAAGCCGGCGGGGCGTCGCGCGGCTGCGTTCCTCCGTCGATGCTCGACCTGGCTATCGACACCGAGGACCGCGACGGGGCGACGATCGCCATCGGCACCGGCGGCGTGATCGTGCTGGACGACACGGCCTGCATGGTCGACATGGCCCGGTTCCTGGTCGGCTTCTTCCTCGAAGAGTCGTGCGGCAAGTGCGTTCCCTGCCGGGAGGGCACCAAGCAGATGCACCGGATTCTGACGAAGATCTGCGAGGGCCGCGCCGCGACCGGCGACCTGCCCTTGTTGGAGCGATTGGCCAAGACCGTGCGGTCGGCGGCGGTGTGCGGCATGGGCGCCATGGCGCCCGGGGCCGCGCTGGCGACCCTGGAGCATTTCCGCGAGGAGTTCGAGACGCACGTCGTTCGGAAGCAGTGTCCGGCCGGCGTGTGCCAATTCGTCCCGGAGGGACGTTTGGGATTAGCCCAGCGATTCATCGCTGGGGCAACGGCCTAGTGGTCTGTCCAAATTGAGTTTACGGGTGCCAAGGTTGGCTTGCCCAACCGTGCTTCCAGCACTGCTGGGCAAGCCAGCAGTGGCACCCAACTGGTGAAGTCGAAAAGGACAGGCCACTAGCCGAAAATCAAAGTCCCGTAGGGACGGAATCGCGTACGGATGAATCAATCATCCCTACGGGACGAACGGAAGGAAATGAAATCGCCGACCCAGCAGGGAACTGCTGGGCTATGAGCAAATGCCCCTCCGGGGCAAAGACAAGCCTGCGGGGAACGCCCTCCGTGGCGTTCCCCGCAGGCTGTGCCGCATCGAGGCAACAAACCGATTATGAGCACCACCGCAACGGATCAAGTCCTGGTCAACGTCGACGGGCGCACGGCGATGGTCCCCCGGGGGACCACGATCCTCAACGCCGCGCGCCGGATGGGCGTGTCGATTCCCACCTTGTGCAACTACCGCGGACTGTCGCCGTACGGCGCCTGCCGGGTCTGCCTGGTCGAGATCGAAACGCCCCGCGGCGGCCAGATCGTGGCCTCGTGCAGC
Source organism: uncultured Planctomycetaceae bacterium (assembly GCA_964518805.1). Classification (GTDB taxonomy): domain Bacteria; phylum Planctomycetota; class Planctomycetia; order Pirellulales; family Thermoguttaceae; genus CALFBP01. The sequence continues at coordinate 1,784 of CAZFKF010001390.1, forward strand.
CATCCGATCGACGACACGATCGTTGTCCACACCGAGACGGATCGTGTCAAGGAGTCTCGGCGCACGGTGCTCGAGTTGCTTCTGGCCCAGGCCCCCGATTCCCGCGAGCTGGCCGAGTTTGCC
>CAZFKF010001391.1:0-1905 GCA_964518805.1 uncultured Planctomycetaceae bacterium
TCAGCAGCCCGTCGGCGACCGAAAGCTGGCACGAGTGCTCCGCCGTCCAAGGCTCGACGCCGCCGGTGAACGTCCATTCGACGAGCGGCACTTCGGGCAGCGGTTGGCGCGGGAACGGATTGATCTGCGGTGCGGCGTCGGGCGCCGTCAACAGGACCAAGGCGATGGCAGAGAGCGTTGACATGCGGGACTCCTCCACAGGGCGGGATGGCGTGGGCGTGATGGACCATCGGGATCGTCCTGATTGTGGGGCGGGGCGTGGAACGTGTCAACCGGGCACCTTGCATGGGCGAGCGTGGGAACGCTAGGATGTGGCATTGTGGGTCTCGGTCCTTGCGCGACGACGGTCTTCTCCATGCCCCGACGGAATTTCTGGCTGATGGCATCCCTGCTGGTGGTGTGCCTCGCGTGCCATGCGCGGGCACAGCGCTACGGGCAGATCTTCAGCTATGCGTTGGAGCAGGTCTATCGCCGCGCGCTGGAGCCGATCACCGAGCGGAAGCTGCTCGAAGGCGGGCTGGACGGAATGATCTCCGAGCTTCAAGACCCGCACTCGGTCTACGTGCGCCCCAAGGTGATTGAAAGACTTCGTCAGACGCTCGATCCGAAGTTCGCCGGGGTGGGCGTGGAGATCATCCTGGACCCGACCACCAAGCAGCTCACCGTGGCCTCGCCGCTGTTCGGCGCCCCGGCCTACGAAGCGGGCGTGCGACCCCGCGATAGGATCCTCCGCATCGACGGGCGAAGCACTCAGGGGCTTTCGCTGGAAGATGCGGCCGACCTGATGAAGGGCAAGGCCGGCACCGCGGTCGTGCTCACCGTGCAGCACGAGGGCGAGCCGCAGCCGGTTGAGATTCGCATCACGCGGGCTGATATTCGCGTGAGCACCGTCGTAGGCGACACGCGCAACGCCGACGGCTCGTGGAATTACTTTCTCGAAGGAGAGGACCACATCGGCTACGTCCGGATCCACACGTTCTCCGAACAGACCGCCGAAGAACTGGAAAAGGTCCTGCGGCAACTGGTGGCCCAGCACATGCGCGGCCTGGTGCTCGACCTGCGCGACGATCCGGGCGGAGTGCTCCAGGTGGCGGTGCGGGCGTGCGACCTGTTCGTGTCGTCCGGCGTGATCGTCACCACGCGTCGCCGCGACGGTTCGGTGCGGGAGGCATTCGAGGCCAGCGGCGAAAGCACGCTTCCGGATTTCCCCGTGGCCGTGCTGGTCAATTCGTTCAGCGCCAGCGCCAGCGAGATCGTCGCCGCCTGTTTGCAGGATCACCGGCGGGCGGTGGTCGTCGGCCAACGCACGTTCGGAAAGGGAACGGTGCAAGAGATTCTCGATCTGCCGGCCGGCGAGGGAGCGCTCAAGTTCACCACGGCCAGCTATTGGCGCCCCAGCGAGAAGAACATCAACCGGGCGAAGAACGCCAGCGAGAATGACGAATGGGGCGTCAAGCCCGACCCGGGCTATGAAGTCAAGCTCGAAGGCGACGCACTGGCCCGAGTGGTCCGCTGGCGGCGCGAGCGCGATATGTCGCGACCCGCCAACGGTGCTCGTCCGCCTGCCAAGTCCGGCGACCGTAACCTCCCCACGCACGTCGATCCGCAATTGGCCAAAGCCGTCCAGTACGTGGTCAAATCCGCTCCGTAGGGGCGGCGCAGCAGGCCGCTTCCGTCTCCTTGGCGCGTTCGGGCGACCGCATACGGGGTGTGCCTGCTACGGATTGCCGCCAATCTTCGCTTGGGCGTCGGCCACGTATTGCTCGAACAGTCGGCTCTGGCGGATCAGGTCGCGGATCGGATCCTTGGGCGTTCCGCCCGCCTCGAGCAGGAGCCATCCGTCGTAGTCCATGGCCACGAACAGCCGGACGAGTTCGGCGAATGGGTAATCGCGGCTGTCCAGCG
>CAZFKF010001392.1:0-1904 GCA_964518805.1 uncultured Planctomycetaceae bacterium
CCGCCAAATCGGCGATCTCGTACTTCTGAGTCTGCAATGACTCGCGCCGCTTGGCGGGGGCAGTGATCCGCAGTTCGCTGCCCATGGGCACGCAGGTCAGACCGCGGCGGGCCACGAGGGCCTCGATGATCTCGCCGGTCGTCGCGCCGGCAAGCTGCACGGTCACCGGGTCGCGAAGTCCGACGCCCATCGCCTGCATCCAATCCAGATCGAAGCTGATCGGAATCGTGCTCATCTGGCTCATCAGTCGCACGGCGTCGACCATGGGCACGCGAGGGAAGTGGATTTCGGGAATGCGGTCGGCGAGCCGGGCCTTGAGGTCGATCTTCGAGGTTTCGGCGTCGTCTGCACCGCCCAGCACCGGCTCCTCATCGCCCTCCCCGTCGTCCGCCGAGCCGCTCGCCTTTGCGGCCCCTGCCGGCGGAACGCCCGCGCCCGGAGGGCGTGCGTTGGAAGCAACCTGGGAGCCGGCCGGGCCCGAAGGCGCCGGCGCGGCCTTTGCTTCCGCTGGTGGAGGCGTGGGGGCCGTCGCAGCGGGCGGCGGGCCGAGAGCGGCGACCGTCGTCTGGTTGCCGCGAACCACAGCCAATTGCTCCAGCACCGCCGGATCGACGTTCTTGGAGACGAAACGGACCGAGCCGTCGGCCATGCCGGCGAGCATTCCGTCGGGCTGACCGCTGCCGAATCCGTCCGGGCCGTTCACGTACGGCGGTTTGGTCAACGCCCGGGCCGTGGCTTTCCCCCCAGCCGCCCAAGGACCAGGCTGCCCGCTTACGCCCAAAGTGGCCAACGTGTTGGCCGCTCCGCGTGGCAAGTCCTCCCGACGCGCGGTGCGCGAGTAGCCGAACAGGCCCGCGCCCGGCTCGTTTGCCTTCCGTTCCGCGGCATCGGCCCCCACGCCGGCCACGCCGACGTAGTGCGTCACCGGAAAACCGGCCTCGGTGCTGGCCGGGCCGAGGGCCGGATTGACCACCGCATCCAGCCGGCGCTGGGTGACGGGTCGGTTCTGAGGGCTGTTCCACGAGTAACTGGGCTGCAATTCCTTGTACCAATCGCGATGCTCGAAGTATGGGAGCATCGAGGCGATCCAACTCAGCCGGGTATCGGGCGGCAACAACGCTCCGCCGGTCGCTCCCGGGGGAAACGTCCCCTCCGCCTTCACATACGCGTCCAGAGACCCCGCCAATCGCTGGTGATTTGTCTGATCGGCCGCGCGCGCCGCCTCGAGCCAGTCGGCGCGGATCAGCCGCTGACTCTCCAGGGCCGCAGTGACCACTTCGGGCAGATGTTGCCCCCAATCCACGCGCAGCAACACCGTCTGGTCGACGATCTCCCACTTGGCCGCTGCCAGCGCCGCTTGGCCTTGCTTCAAAAGCACGGCGTACTGACCGTCCTCTCGAACTGTGATGCGCCCGGCCTGAAGTCTCTGGCTGAGAGATGCGGCGTTGGATCCCAGCGCGTTTCGGGCCGCGGGAACAAACTGGCCCAACGCGTCCCGGACCTTCATCGCCGTCGACTCCCCGTCGCAAACCAACGCCAGCTCGCTTTGTCCGGGGTTGGAGCGCCGAATCGCCAGCCCCAGTCCTTGCGGCATTCCGCAAACGGCATGCCACGACGCACGACCGGCCGGCCAAATGTCCCATAGCGAAGCGGGCAGTTGCCAGCCGGCCTCCCGTGCGGCGACCAGGTCGAGCAGGATCAGGAAATCGGCCGCGGGCGACGCACTCTTCACGAGCTGCGCAAGAACGTCGCTTTGAAATTGCGGTTCACTTCGGTCCGACAGTCCCCGAAGCAGGTCCTCGGGGCCAGAAATCACCGTCCTCGGATCGAGAATCACGAAGGGATGGGGCCAGCCAGCGCTCATGCGGCGGCACGGCTTGCCTGCAACCTGCCAGTCGAGGACG
>CAZFKF010001393.1:0-1904 GCA_964518805.1 uncultured Planctomycetaceae bacterium
GAACGCTTCGGCCGGTTGGACTGCGTCGTCAACAATGCCGGATGGCATCCGCCCGCCATGTCCATCGACGAGACGAGCCTGGCCGATTTCGAGCAACTCCTGCGTCTGAACCTCACCAGCACGTTCCTGGGCTGCAAGTTCGCCGTGCCTCATCTGCGCAGAACGAAGGGCAGCATTATCAACATGTCGAGCGAAGTGGCCCTGATCGGACAGGCCCAGGCCCCGGCCTACGTCTCGACCAAGGCCGGCCAAATCGGCCTGACCCGGTCCCTGGCGCTCGATCTGGCCGCCGACGGCGTTCGCGTCAACGCCGTCTGCCCGGCGGGCGTGCTGACTCCCCTGATGCGCCAGTGGGCCGAGACGCAGTACGACGCCCAGGCGGCCTTGGCCATGGTCGATAGCTGGCACCCACTGGGCCGCATGGCCACGATCGACGAAATCGGCGAGGTCTGCGCGTTTCTGGCCAGCGACGAGGCCTCATTCATCACCGGCCAGGTGATCTGCCCTGACGGCGGCGCGGCCCTGGGCTACCGCCGCTAGGGGTTGCCCGAAACCGCCAGTTCGTGCAGAATACTACCCCGGTGGACAATGCCACAGGCGTAGCAGCCGTAGGTTGTGCTTCAGCATAACCGCTGTGGGTGTGCATAGCCCCATAACTGCTTCAGGGATATGCTGAAGCATAACCTACGGCATTTGCCGACTTGCTGTGGGCGGCGCGCTACGTGCCGCCGCCTTTTTCGAAGGCTTCCCGCTCGAAGGGATTGTCGCGGTACGGTCTACGGCCCGCGAGCCAGAGCGCTAACGAGCAGCCCAGGTAAGCCGGTCCCATCAGCGGTCCCCATCGCTCGAATTGGCGGACGTGGATCAGTTCATGTTCACGGGCGATATCCAGGGCCGCAGCGGTCTGACCGAACACCGTGTGGCCGAGGGTGAACGCGATCGCGCCTTCGCCGAAGAAGAATCCCTGCAAGAGCGTCGTCACAACACCGCCGTAGAATTCGATGACCCGGCCGCGACGCCGGGCTCGCCCGCCCGTGCACAGCCCCGCGGCACCGACGACAAGCCCCAAGAGCGTGTACGGCGAAGCCCAAAGCACGGCGAACAGACGAAACCCGAGCATGACGCCGGTCTTCCTGTTATGTCCGGCGTCGTCCATCCCTTGTTCCTTTTCGCGTTTTCGCGATCGTCTTTCCCATCTCTCCGACTTCGCCGTCGACGGTCACCGGGCCTGCCGCCTGTGCCCCGCGCGTCACGACGTCCAGGTTCAACGCGAAAGGGCGTGGGTCAAGCGAAGACTTCCACGCTCATTCCCACCATTTCGCCGAGGATCTTGAGTTCGCGGGAGTAGTCGCCGTAGACCCATTGCAGGTGATTGCCGTAGATCATGCGCCGGCGGAGGAACTCGTCGGTTCGGCCCGCCGGAGGCTTGATCACGGCCTCGACCGAGCAGCCCAGCAGGTCCTCGTTCCAGCCGCTTGCGCCGGCGAGCGTTCCCTTGAGCACCAGGAGCTTGGACGCACTGGGGTCGACCCGGGCCACCGTGACCGTCTTCTCCTCGTTGTTCATGAAGTTGATGACCACCTTGGTTCCCCAGCCCTGCTGGACGAAGCGGCCCAGTTGATAGGGCAGGTCGGGCTGGTCCAGGCCGTTCATCTTCATGCTCGGGGCGCTGTGGTTGATGCGGAACGTGCCGCCGGGCGTGGGGTCGGAATTGCCCTGGTGGCACGACTTGTTCGACACGCTCATCAGCAGGCGCACCGCCAGCAGGATGCCGAAATCGGCCTCGCACGACGAGGCGATCCCCTCGTTGCCGAACAGGTCGTGTTGCAGGCACGGCACGACCAGCCATTTTTGCGGCAGCAGGCTGGGGCAAAACTCGAAGCAATCGATGGTGAAGGCGTTGC
>CAZFKF010001394.1:0-1903 GCA_964518805.1 uncultured Planctomycetaceae bacterium
CGGCAACCATTACTTGCGGCTGGAAGCTAGTCCTTTCACCCGCCCAGGTCGGACCTTAAAAGATAAAATAGTGGTTGCCAGCTTGGCCGGATCGGGGGTATTCTCCTGCCATGGCCAGACCTCTGCGGATCGAGTTCGAGGGTGCGATCTATCACGTTTCGGCACGGGGCACCGCGCGGCAGGCAATCTTCCTCGACGACCAGGATTGCGAGGAATTCCTGAAACGGCTGGGCCGCAATGTCGCCGACTACGGGATTCGCCTGTATCTGTTCTGCCTGATGGGCAATCATTTCCACCTTATGCTCCAGACGCCGCGGCCGAACCTGGGACGCTTCATGCAGAGCCTGCAAACGGGCTATGCCGTCTATTTCAACCGCCGCCACGACCGGCCGGGCCACTTGACCCAAGGCCGATACAAGGCGCGGCTGGTGGAGGAAGATCTGTACCTGCTCCGCCTGAGCCGCTATGTCCACCTGAACCCGGTCTTTGCCGGGGCGGCCAAGGACCTGCCGTTGCGGGAACGGATCGATTGCTTGCGCGCGTACCGCTGGAGCAGCTATCCCAGTTACATCGGCCAAAGGCCGCGGCTGGAATACGTGGATTACGGCCCGGTGCTGGCCGACGTCGCCGCCGGCAGCCGGTCGTCTTCCAACGTGGCGTACCGGCAGTTCGTCGAGCGCGGCTTGGCCGAGACCGACGACGAATTGCAGGAAGTCTTGAAGACCTCGCCCCACGGCATTGGCAGCGAGTCGTTCCGCAATGAGTTGGACGCCCGCCGCGCCGAGTTGCTCGACGGGCGAGACAAGAAAGAGGACGTTGCCTTCCGCCGGACGTCGGTCCTCCTCAAGTCCGAAAGGATCGTGGCGGTGGTTTGCCATCAGCTCGACATATCACCCGACGACCTCGGCCGCAGGTCCCGAGGCTCGGTGGCGCGGCCGCTGGCCGCGCACCTCTTGTGCAAGTACGCCGGCCTGACCCAGCGGCAAGTGGCCGACACTTTGGGCCTCGGCACGGGTGCCGCGGTGAGCGTTCAACTGAAGAACCTCCGCCGAGCGCTGGCCCGCGACCATCGCCTCCAAGAATGCCTCGCGCGGGCGGAACGCGACCTGGCCACGCTCGTCGACGCGGCACCAGCCGAAGGGCGGCCGCGGAGGTAATTTATCTTTTAAGGTCTGACCCCACTCTGCGAGACTGTCATGAAGCAAGAGCAAATCGGTTGGTTGCGCTCGGCCTGTGCCGGCGTTAGGACTCTACTCCTACTGGGTTATTGCTTGGCCGCGGCAGCACCGACGGTTGTGGCCATCGCCGAAGAGAAGTTGACATTCGTGGCAAACCCGCAATGGAAGGTGGTGGACACCTCGGACGTGCTCGTGAAGGCGGGCAGCGCCTTGGACTTGAGCGCGACGACCGCCGTGCCGTTGGTCGACGGGCCGTCTTCAAGAAGCAAACGGTTGCCGCGACTTGTCATCGGACCCTCCGGCAGACTGGTTGCCAAAGGCAGGCCCGAGAATCCGGTCCGATTGAAGGGATTCATATTCCATGTGGTGAATGACGAGGCCATGAGTGTCAATACTTTTGGCTGGTTTGGCGAGGGCGCAACGTGGAAAGAGGGCGTGGACCGCTATGTCCGGTCGTGCAGACTTCAGGGGTACAATCTCTTTCGAGTATTCGACATCGACCTGATGTCGCCGCGCAAGAGCCTAAGCATCAGTCCTGAACTGCTCGACAAGGTTGACTACCTGGTCGGCCAGATGGGCCAACAAGGGATCTACCTGCATCTGACCTTGCTTGGTTACGGGCTCTTTCAGGAGGTGCCTCCTCCGCTGAAGCATAATCCTGCCGTTCAGGGCCGAGAATGCGACTTCAAGGCGCGGATGTATTTGGGGGATCCCGAAATGCGCCG
>CAZFKF010001395.1:0-1901 GCA_964518805.1 uncultured Planctomycetaceae bacterium
GGATGTTCGTGATCCTCGGGCCGTTCGAGGAACGGAAAGAGCATCCCCAACTGCACGGCAGCCGCATCGCCGCCGCCTTGCGGCAGAAATTCAACGCCTTCCAGGAAGCCACCATCGGCGTCTTCGGGGCCCCGCCCGTCGAAGGCCTCGGCTCCACCGGCGGCATTAAACTCCAGGTGCAGGACAAGCGTGACGCCGGCCTGCGCGCCCTCCAAGGGGCCGTTCAGGCGACGGCCGACGAAGGCCAGCGCCAACCGGGCATCGCGGCGCTCTTCTCCACGTTCAGCGTGACGCAGCCCCAGATCTACGTGGACATCGACCGCGAGAAGGCCAAGGCCCAATCCGTGTCGTTGGACGACGTCAACAGCACGCTGCAGGCCTACCTGGGATCGTACTACGTGAACGACTTCACCTTCCAGAACCGCAACTGGCAAGTCAACGTGCAGGCCGACCCGAAGTACCGCATGCGCGTCGAGGACATCGGCCGGCTCGAAGTCCGCAACGCCAACGGCGACCGTGTGCCCCTGGCCACGCTGATCCACGTGAAGGACACCTCGGGGCCGGCCATCGTGAACCACTACAACCTCTATCCTTCGGCCGAGATCACCGGAATCCTGTCTCCCGGCGTCAGCTCGCGCCAAGGCATCGAGATTATGGACCGCGTGGCCGCCAACCAACTTCCGTCGACCATGGGATTTGAATGGACGGAGTTGAGCTTCCAGGAACTCCTGGCCGAGAAGGACGTGCTGGCCAAACTGGTCTTCCCGCTGGCCGTGCTGTTCGTGTTCATGGTCCTGGCCGCGCAGTACGAGAGCTGGTCGCTGCCGTTTGCCATCTTGCTGATCGTGCCGATGTGCGTGTTCTCGGCCCTGCTCGGCTTGTGGATGGCCAGTCTCGACAACAATATCTTCGCCCAGATCGGTTTCGTCGTATTGATCGGCCTGGCGGCCAAGAACGCGATCCTGGTCGTCGAGTTCGCCAAGCAATTGGAGGATGCGGGCACCAGCCGCTTGGAGGCCGTGGTCGAAGCCTCGCGCACGCGCCTGCGACCCATCCTCATGACCGCGTTTGCCTTCATCCTTGGGGTGGTGCCCCTGGCGCTGGCCAAGGGCGCCGGCGCAGAGATGCGCGTGCCGCTGGGCGTGGCGGTGTTCAGCGGGATGCTGGGCGTGACCTTTTTCGGCCTGGTCTTCACGCCGGTCTTCTATTGGTGCATCATGTGGATCGGAGACCGCGCCAAACCGGCGCCCCCCGACGCGACGGAGCACCGCCCATGACCCGGCTTCAACGCTACCGAGTCCGGCAGGTGGAGTATCGCGACCGTGTTCGCGCCTCGATGTTCCACGGGGTCCTCCGCGGTGCATTCCCGATCGCACTGCAGACGGAACGGGGGAACACGGGCCGCGGCTATTGTATTTTCCTTTTCGGATGGGCCTAGAGGGAGAGTCTACTATGCAGAAGCCACAGCCTGTTAGCACCATGTTTTGGAGCGCCGCGATCGTGCTCGCCATTGCCGCACCTGCCGCCGCGCAGTTCCGCGAGTTGGCCAACCGCGTGCCGCATTCGGCGAACGCCATGGTGCTCTTGAATGTCGAGAAGATATTGCAGAGCCCGAAGGCCGTTGCGGAGGATTGGAAGGACAAAGTCGACAAGGCCTTCGAGGCGGGACTATCGCGCATCCCGCCGAAGACGCTCCGCTACGTGGTCGCAAGCCAGATCGATTTCGAGTCCATGCAGCCGCGCTGGGAGGCCGCCGTGGCCGATTTCTCCGTCGCGCCGACGTTGGACATGATCGCCGATGCGCGCGAGGGAACGCACGACAAGATCGGCAATGTCCCGGCCGTCGTGCTCCCTGCCGACGCGTTCTTTCTGCAATTGGCGGAAAAGACCTTGGGAGCCCT
>CAZFKF010001396.1:0-1893 GCA_964518805.1 uncultured Planctomycetaceae bacterium
CGATGACCAACGATTGGGACCCGGACGGCGCGATCGTGCTGGCGTCGGCCGGCGACGCGACTTTCCATCCGGTCTGAACGCAAGCCGACCGCCCTTCGGTCGTGACGATCCGTGGACTCGCAGCCACGACTTCTTTCCCGTTCGGGGAGGTCCGGACGAGCTTCAATTCGAGTTCGTACTGTTTCACCGCGGCCGGCTCGACGTCGGCGTGGGCAATCGATGCCGAGGGTGCAGCAGGGCGAGCAACGGGTTCTTCGGCGGCAAGACGGGCAGTGGCGTCCACGCTTCCGAGCCCGAACAATAACGCCAGACAAAGTCGATGCCTTCGCATGGAGGACTCCTTTCCTCGGCAGTAGGCAGCGCCAAGCGCCTTGTCGCGTTGGGTGGTGGTACTTCTGGGGGCGAAGTGTATCGATAGTCGAGTGGCTGGGCAAGGTCAGTTAGTTCACGATATTCCTCAGCGGCAGCCCAAGGACGGCCCGCCGGCATGCCTCGGCCGCTTTCAGACGCATGTCCATCAGCCCTGCTTCGCTGTAGAACGCGGCGTGCGGCGTGAGGATCAGGCGGTGGTGCGCCGGGTGTTCGGGGTTGCGCCACGCGGCCAAGAGAGGATCTTTGTCTTCGGTGGGCGGCTCACTCTCGTACACGTCGATGCCCGCGCCCGCCAACTGGCCCGAGGCGATCGCCTCGGGCACGGCCTTGGTGTCGAGCACCGCGCCCCGCGCCGTATTCACCAGGTACGACCCGCGAGGCATCTGGGCGATGGCCTTGGCGTCAATCATGTGCCGCGTCTCGTCGCTGAGCGGGCAGTGGACGCTGACCACGAGCGACCGGGCGAGCAGTTCTTCGAGTGTTTCAACGCGGCGGATGCCCAATGCCTTGTCGTAGCCGTCGGGCTTGTAGGGGTCGTAGAAGATCACGTCCATGCCCAGGGCCTTGGCGCGCAGGGCTGCCGCGGTTCCGATGCGGCCCAGGCCGATCACGCCGAACACGCTTCCACGGAGTCGGGCCAACGGCACGACCTGTAAGTACGCCCATGGGCCCTGGTTGACTTTGAGCCGCGAGTTCATGTAATGCACGCCTCGGGCCAGCGACAGGGCCATGGCCACGGCGGTGTCGGCGACCTCTTCAGAGCCGTAGTCGGGCACGTTTCCCACGGGGATTCCGACCGAGCGCGCGAAGGCGTGATCGACGTTGTCGAAACCCACCCCGCCGCGAACGATCAGCTTGCACCGCCGCAAGCGTTCGAGGGTGCGACGCGTGAGCAGCAGTTCGTGGAAGAGGATGATGGCGTCGACATCCTCGATGCGGCCCGTCAATTCGTCTTCCACTCGAGCGCCGAACGCGGTGATTTCGGCGATGTCGCCCAAGATCCGCCGCTCCGGCTCCAAATCGTCGCGGATGAAATCGGCCACCACCACGTGGAACTGCTTCGCCATACTGCGTGCTCCTGCAAGTGCAACGTAAGACGCCGCACAACCGTGAACGTCCTGACAACACGGAAGAGACTTTCGGCTTGTCGCTTCAGAGACTGCCCGGAAGCCTATGCCACGTGGTGTCCTTGGGTTCTTTTCGGTTGGGCGGCAACGGAGGCCCGTCGCATGTCAGATCGACCCGGAACCATAGAATACGCAGTCGTCCGGTGCACGCAAGAGACTACACCGCAAGAGTTTGGAGGACCAGCCCAATCACGGGGTGGTTTTTATCAATTCAGCTTGTCAAAAATACTCCTCGCTGTTAAGATGTTCTTAGTGATGGCAGTCGAGGCGCATGGCGAGCTTTACCCATGAGCACTACATCCTCCCAGTCGACGGACGCGGACGTGCTCGATCTGCTGCGCGCCTGCAGCCCGATGGGTGTCGCGGAGTTTTCGACCGAGACCGCCGTGACGGC
>CAZFKF010001397.1:0-1890 GCA_964518805.1 uncultured Planctomycetaceae bacterium
CCTGATGGCCTGGCTGGATTTCGTGGCGAAGCGGCGTGTCGTTCGGCGACAGGTACCGCGGCGCCACCCGCGATCGCCGCACCGGCGGCGGAGGCGAGTTCTCCTTCACGTCGGCATCCACGGCGCCGTGGTCGCGGCGAAGGATGCCTGAAGAAACCGCCAGATCCTGGACGGTGACGCGGTGCCAGCCCGTCGCCGCCCCCTCCTGTTGATTGTCGCGGCGCAGGCGGTAGGCGCCCTGGCTGTCCGTCAGCCCGAGGGAACGTGGCCCCTGAGCCCCACGCCCAGGTTCGGGCAGGAACGTGACCAGGCAATTTTCCAGGGGCTTTCCGTTGAGACGCAGAGTTCCCTCGACGGTTGCCGGCGGGGGCTCCCGGCTGCACCCCGGCAGTATCGCCAAAGCAATCGCCAGGCACAGCAATCCCACGGCAAGCCCGCCTTTCGTCCCGCCAGGACTGTACTGTGCGGCGCATCCGGGCCGAAGCAGGGTCTTCATGGGGCGGCCTCCGTCTCACCGCCTTGCCGCGTGCTCAAAGCCCGCAAGGTCGCCATGGGGATCGTCTCGGAGATGAACCGGACGGAGCCGTCGCACATTGACAGGTTGGCCCCGCCGGGATGGTTGCTCCCGTAGGCGCACACCCGAAGGTCGATGTAGTACTTGAAATCCGCGGCGCTGTTGGCCGGCGGGATCGCCCCGGCCCGGTGGTCGTAGTCGAACGGCAAGCGGTAGTTGATCGGGGAATAGCTGCTGAGCGTCACGTGCGCCAGAACCAGCGGACTGGCCCCGCACCAGTTCCCGTACATGCGGAACGCCCAATCCCACCCCTGCGCGGCAAAGGTGTTGTAGTTGGGGTCCCACCGGCTCCGCTCGCCGAAGAAGAACGTGTTGCTGGCACCGTCCGTGATGTCGGCCAGACGCACGGGTTGCTGGTTGGGATGCGGCTGGGAATCGGGCCCCGCCATGAAGAAGATCCCGTCCGTCTTCAGGAATCCCGAAGAAGGATGGTAGGACCTGGTTCCGCCGTTTCCCGCATAGCTCGTGACCGTGATGTAGCGCTCAAACGCGAAGCCCTGGATGTGCTGCGTGAAGTGCAACGGGTTCTCGTTCTCCGGCTCGGAGGGGCAGAGCAAGTTCGGCCCCTTGGCCGAGTTGGCCTGCAAGTCGCCGTTGAATGCCTTGTCCGGATCGGAGAAGTCCCACTGGTTGTAGAGATTGCCCATCTCGAAGTAGGGCAAGAGGTGCACGAACAGGCTGATGCCGCGAATCCGCTCCGTGGGAGTCGTGAAGTGCCACCCGAGCGCGATCGCCGGGGGGAACGACCGCAATGCGTCGTGATAGTGGTGCGCAGCCAGCGAGATCTGCTTGAGCCGGTTCGTGCAGTGACTTCGGCGGCTGGCCTCCCGGGCGGCTTGTACGGCTGGCAACAAGAGGGCAATCAAAATGCCGATGATCGCAATCACCACCAGCAGTTCGACCAGGGTGAACCCCCGAAAGTCCCCCGCGCAAGACAACGCCTGGCTTGGTTTTCCCTTTGGACGGAGCCCGGAGACACTCCGGACCGCGGACCGGGTCCGCTGCACGGCAACAGTCACAAGAACAGAATGAGCCATGTGTCGCGACCTTTCATGCTGGATCCCCTTCGTTTCTTCAGGCATGGGAAGGGCGCGCCGCCGCTTCCCGCGAAACGCCAGAAAAACAGGTCTTCGCCTTGGGTGGCCGACCGCCGTGTCGTTGGGCTCCAAGAAGAGCACACCCTGCCTGACATTAACCGTGCGGATCGGCAGCGTCAAGAGACCGCGACGGATCGTCTGAACGCGATTTCCGCAGGCCAGCCAGAACTAGTCCGCGTGCGGTGTTCTTCCGAGAACGACGGTTCTTCGTTGCGCGGG
>CAZFKF010001398.1:0-1889 GCA_964518805.1 uncultured Planctomycetaceae bacterium
GAGTAGTAGCGGTAGGCGACGTTGCCGGTTTGGTCTACCGTTGCCGACCAGAGGTAGTCCGAAATCGACGACGCCACCTGCATCAGTTCTTCTCGGCTCTCCTCCAACGCCTCTTCGGCCCGCTTTCGTTCGGTCGCGTTGACGGAGATCACCGACACGCCCACTACCTTGCCCTCGTCGAAGATCGGGGCCAGGTGCGATTCGTACCAGTGCTCCTCGCGGTCCAGTCGCAATGCGCGGCCTTCGCAGACCGCTGGCTTGCCGGTCCGGACGACGCTCTCGACGCACGTTCGCACTCTCTCCCGGTCCTCGGGTCGGCAGAAATCGCAGAGGGTCCTCCCGAGGACTTGATCGGGCGTGGCCCCGGAATCGGTGCGATTGACGAACCGGATGCGCCCGTCCGTGTCGAGGACGAGGATGAAGACCGGCGTATTGGCGATCAGCGCCCACCAAATCCGGCTTCCAGGCCCGAAAGGAATGCGGGCCCCTTCCGTTTCCCGGAAGCGCTGTCGCGTTTCGTCCGGTTCTTCGACGCGTTGATGCTCGCTCTTGTCCTGATCTGTCACCATGGACCTCGGCATGTCGCTGCCTGTGCTAGGCCCAAGAGACTTGGGCCAGTAGGACTATTCTAGTCTACGGGGCTCAGAAGAGGGAGGAGTAGGCATGTCTGAGGTCGCCCGGCAACCCGTCGTGCGTCACCGCGACGAGACTCCCCCCGCGGCCTGGCCTTTTGGCACGGTGTAGCGAATTGTGACCGGTGGCGAAGGGGCATCGCGAATGATCACGTGGCCAAAGGCCGTGGAGCGCCTGCGATTCGCCGGTCCTGAGTGTTGGACTGCGGCTGAGCGAGCGGTCGAGCAGCGGAGGGAGACACAAGGCCCGCTCTACCAAGTGATGACGACTTCGATCGGCTTGCTGTCGCCTGGGTGGCCTATCCGTAGCGTTCGCGAGGCCGAGTCCCAGGCGGAATCGGTGCAGGGCTTGCCGTCGATCGTGACCGTCTTGGGAGAAGCGGGGAGGAGGACTCGGGCCGCAACCCTGACGCCTTGGGGCGACGTGATCGCGTAACGCACGTGATCTGCGGCGCCCTCCCAACGTTCAATCCGGCCGGCTGCCGCCAACGGTACCGGGGCCTTGGCCGTCACCCGGTCCAGATCCAGAAGCCACGCCTGCTGGCCGGGCTTGAGGACTTTCTCGCTGGAGACGGGCAGGCGGGCGTCGAGCAGGTCGACCCATCTTCCCCGCAGGCGCAGCGGCTCACTGCTGATCGATTCGTCGAGGACGGCGGCAATCAGGTACGGACCGCGGCGGAGTTGCATCCAATTGCGCTGGACGAATTGCCCGCCAGCAGCCTCGACGCCGCGCCGCACGAGCCGAATCAACTGACTGCTGTTCTCGGCCGAACGGCTGAACCATGCGGGGTGTTTCCGCTCGATGAGGACCAGCCCTTTGCCGCAGCGGTGTTCGCCGGCATGAGGGGTCCGCCCAAGTCCCAGGCATTCGAACAAGTGCTCGCTTGGCGCAGCGTAGGAACGCGGCGGCTGGCTCCACCATTCGCGGATGCGGTGGAAGGGATCGGTATCCGCCCCGACGTAGACCAGCGTGCCCCCGCGCGCGACCCAATCGGCCAGCACGGGATGGACCCCCGGTTCGAGCGGCTTCATGAACTCGTAGCTCAACACGAGCACCTTGTAGCGATCAACATAGCCGGGGCTGCGGACCAGGTTGTCCAACTGCACGGGGCGCGCCGGAATTCCGTTCTTGACCAGCGGAAGGGCCAACCCAAAGAACCCCGAGAGCCGCTCGATCTCGCGCCGCGTGGGCCGAAGCGGATCGTCCTTGGCCGCCGCACCGGCATGGAAGGCGGGGTCGGCCCGCTGGAACATCGC
>CAZFKF010001399.1:0-1887 GCA_964518805.1 uncultured Planctomycetaceae bacterium
GGCAAGAAGTCCGGCGAGACCGTCAAGGTGCTCGACCGCGAGTTTCGCATCGCCCGCCTCCTTCCCGAACAGGGAAGCAAGGAGGACATCACCATCGCCATGCACCTCAGCGACGCCCAGAAGCTGCTCAAGAAGCCGAATCGTATCAACCAGATCATGGCCCTCGGCTGCCGCTGTTCCAGTTCCGGCCTGCCGAAGATCCGCAAGCAACTCGCCGAGATTCTGCCGGAAACGCAGATTACCGAGTTTCGCTCAATTGCCGTGGCCCGGGCCGAACAACGGGCTCTGGTCGAAGCCAAACGCAACGAGATCCTCGCCGAGATGAAGGGCAACCTCGCTGAGCGCGAGAAGATCCTCGCCGAGCGCAAGAACATGCTGGCCGACATGGAGGCTTCGCGCGGTCGGGTGCAGCGGATCATCGAGACCTTGGCCGAGGTCCTTACCCCGCTGGTGGTGATGGCTTCAGCAGTCTGGGTTGGGCTTCTGGCCCTTGGGAACGTCCGGCAACGACGCTGCGAGATCGGCGTGCTTCGCGCGTTGGGAAAGGGATCGGGCATGATCGCTTCGCTGTTGATGGGCAAGGCCGTCTTGCTGGGCCTCTTGGGCGGCGTCGCCGGCTTCGCCGCGGGAACCTTGCTTGCCCAATGGCTGGGCCAACGCGCGTTCGACGTCCCCGCCCATCATCTGACCGTTGGCGCGGACATGCTCCTGTGCGCTGTCATCGGGGCCCCGCTCGTCTCGGTCGTTGCCAGCTACTTGCCCATGCTGGTGGCCCTGCGCGAGGATCCCGCCGTAGCGCTTCGAGCGGAGTAGCGCGAGTTTTCGAGTAAGAGAGCGACGGCGCCACGCGATAGGACTACTTGCCAGCCACCTCGTATGCGTCCGTGGCGCTTTGCACGGCGGCCGTACGCGAAGGCGTGCTGACCATCGCCGGCACGCGGGACCAGAAGATGGCGCTGCCCGAGGGGACGTGGAAGGTCGTCAACTACACGATCGACGCCTCGGCCGCGACCGGCGGTTCGCGCACGGCAATGACGGCCTCGTTCGGCGAGAACTCCGCCGCGGTGAACGTGACCAAGGATGAGACCGTCAGGCTGCCCTTCGGGGCCCCGTTCCATCCGGCGGTGACGGCCCAGCGGACCAAGGGCGAGTTCCGGGTTTTCGTCCGGCTCAGCGCCGCCCCCTTCGCATCCGACAATAGCGAGCCGAGCGTGATCAACCTTTGACCGCAGACTGAGCGGAGCGGCAATCGAAGCCTCCGGCGGCCGTCGCCGCAATTCGTCCGCCGCGGCTTCCGCTACTGCGCTTTCTTCAGCAGTTGCGTCAAGGCCGTCAGTGTTGCCTTCGCATCTCCGAAGACCATCATCGTCTTGGGACTGTAGAACAACTCGTTGTCCTCGCCCGCGAAGCCGGGCTTCAGGCTCCGCTTGAGAAGGATGACGCTTCGCGCCTGGTCGGCATTGAGGATGGGCATGCCGTACAACGGACTGTCCTTCTTGTATCGCGCGGCCGGATTCACCACGTCGTTCGCGCCAACCACCAGGACGACGTCGGTGTTGCGGAAGTCGTCGTTGATGTGGTCCATTTCCTGGAGCAGATCGTAGGGCACCTGGGCCTCGGCCAGGAGGACGTTCATGTGCCCCGGCATGCGCCCGGCCACGGGGTGAATGGCGTAGCGGACCTGGATGCCGCGTTGGATCAAGAGCTCGGCCATCTCCTGGACGATGTGCTGCGCCTGGGCCACGGCCATGCCGTACCCTGGGACGACAATCACGGAGCGGGCGTTTTCCAACGTCAACGCAGCGTCCTCCGGCGTGTAGCGGATAACCGTGCGGGCCTCGGCCGCCGGGCCGCTCTCCGCCTTCACCGCGCCCACGGCGCCGAACA
>CAZFKF010001400.1:0-1887 GCA_964518805.1 uncultured Planctomycetaceae bacterium
TAGTCGACGGAAGGCCGGCAACTGTTCTCCGGCGGATCGCTGGTGATCCGCACCGCAACTCCTCCCTCGCGCCGCTCAACCATCATTTGTTGACCGCCGGGGGCGATGTAGACGCACCCAGGACGCACGGGCTGCCCGTCGGCCGCCTCGCAGACCCGAAGCTCGCAACGCGCGTCGAGGTCTTCGGCCAGCGAGCGCGTGAACACCGGCGGCATGTGCTGGACCAGGAGCACGGGCACCGGAAGTCCCTTAGGCAGCTTGGGAAGCATCTGCGACAGGGCTTTGGGACCGCCCGTCGAGATTCCCAGAGCGACCACTTCCGGTCGGGCTCGCGCCATGTCGGCCAACGCCGCGGCGCAGGCGCGGACCGGCGATTCGGCGCAGCTTGGCGCCGGACTCGACGCCGCGGACCGGCACGACGCGGGCTGCCGAAGGAGGCGACGGACCTGGTGTGTGCGGGCAAACGCCTGGAGCCTGGCCCCAAGCTCCGACGCCAGGCGACGACGGTTCTCCTCCAGGGAGCCGCCGTTGGGCTTGGCGACGAAGTCGAAGGCCCCGAGTTCCAATGCCGCCATCGTGGCCTTGGCATCCATGGTGTTGGGCGAGCTGAGGACGATCGCGCCCACGTC
Source organism: uncultured Planctomycetaceae bacterium (assembly GCA_964518805.1). GTDB lineage: Bacteria > Planctomycetota > Planctomycetia > Pirellulales > Thermoguttaceae > CALFBP01. The sequence goes on from CAZFKF010001400.1 coordinate 630, forward strand.
CTTGCCGGACTCTCGCAACCGCCGCAGCAACCCGAGGCCGTCGAGTTCCGGCATCTCCAGGTCGAGGACGAGGAGATCCGGGTGCAGTTGGTCGCATTTGCCCAAAGCGATTCTTCCGTTGGCCGCCGTGCCGACGACTTCAATTCCCGGCATCTGGGCCAGCAGATCGCTGACCAGCTTCCGGTAAGTCACGGCGTCGTCGACAAGTAGTACGCGGAGCGGTGCATCCATGAGGCAAACGTCTTCCATTACAGATGAAACTGGCACATGGGCTTCTGAAGTCGGCGTTCCCACCACGAAGGTCGGTCGTTCACGCCATGACCGCGTCGCCGGCCAGCACGCTGGGCACGTCGAGGATGACCAGCAGTTCGCGTTCCATTTTGAACAATCCCTGGAAGTAGCGGCCAGCCGCGCCTCGGGCATTGGCTGGCGGCGGCTCGACCTGGTCGCCAGACACGGCGACCACGTCGGCCACCCGGTCCACGAGGAGCCCCGCACGCTCGCCGTTGATCGACAGCACCACGTTCCGCGTAAAGCGCGTGATCTCGGTCGGCTTGCCGTGCAGAATCGTTCGCAGGTCGAGCACCGTGACGACCTCGCCGCGGAGGTTGATCACGCCGCGGACGTGGGGCGGGGCGTGGGGCACGGGCGTGAAATCGACATGCCGGTTGATCTCATCGATCTGCTGGATGGGGATCCCCAACAGCGCATCGTCGACATAGAAACTGGCGCATTGGATCGCGGCTCCCGCACCCGACTTGGTCTGGGACTTCTTGGCAGGTTCTTTCATCGGTTCGCACTCGCGGAAAGGGTGGCGGCGGATTTCTTCAGGAATCGCCGGACACTGGTGATCAGTTGCTCGCGGTCGAGCTTCACGTGGTACTCGTCGACCCCCGCCTCATAGCCGCGGCGCCGGTCGTCCTCGCTGGCCAGCGAGGTCACGGCGATGACCGGGAGGTCCCTGAATCGCGGGTCGTCTTTGACCCTCCTCGCCAGCGCCAGACCGTCGAGGTTCGGCATCTCCAGGTCGGTGACGACCAGGCCAATTGGCGACTGTTCGCTGTCGAGTGCGTTCCAGGCGGCCAAGCCGTCTTCGCAGGCGACGACCGAGAAGCCGGCTTCCTCGAGCGATCGCGCCACCTGCCGGCGGAAGAACTCGGAGTCCTCGGCCAGCAGGATTCCGGCCGTGGTCGCTTCCTGTTGCGGCGCGGCCTGCAAGTGCTCGACCCACTCGGGATGCGCCGCGGCGGTCAGCTCG
>CAZFKF010001401.1:0-1887 GCA_964518805.1 uncultured Planctomycetaceae bacterium
GTACAGGGCCACGCCCGGCTTGGCCTTGTCGATCGCCTCGCGCACCAATTGAGTGCAGTCGCGCTCGCCCACCACGGCGTAGCCCGGCACCGCGTGGCCATGGTCCTTGGCGTAGCAGTCGACCCAGGATCCGGCGAAGCCGAACTCGTCGAGATACATGCCGTCGACGTCCAGCTCTTTGACCTTGGCGGCATAGGTCGAACGTTGCACGTCGCGCCAGGCGGGCACGTAGGAGCAGACGTACATTTCGGTCGAATCGGGCCACCAGCAGCCCGTGCCGTCGCTCTTGAGCATCTGCCAGCCCTTGCCCGGCCCTTGGCCCAGTTTGCCCCGCTTGTCGAGCAGATAGCCCTCGATATACAGGCCGACGGGCACGCCCTGGGCGCGGATCGAGGCGATGGTCGCATGCAGCATCTCGCGTCCACCCTTCAGGTATTCGTAGGGCGAGTGGTCGCCGGTCCGGCCGTAGATGCGGCCGTAAGGTCCGCAGTTGCCCCAGTCGAACAGGTGCAGGTAGTCGATTCCGCCGAACTCGCGCCGGGCCTCGTCCACGGCCCGCTGAAGGTCCAACTTGCCCGACTTCTCGTCGTAGAGCGGATCGAGCCACCCGAGGAACCGCTGGCGGAAGTTGAACACCTGGCGGAACCACGGTTTTCGCGGCGAGAGCGGCCGATGCCAGGTCTTGACCCAGGCGCGATAGGCGTCCAGTCCGCGGCGCCAGTCGCCGTCGGTCAGTGAGACGATCGCCGCCGCGGTCGCGAAACTCTGCCGCGGCCGCAGGCGGCACTCGGGGTACTCGACGCCGAGCGTGAACCGGTTGTCCTTCTTCTCCAGCAGATAGTGCTTCTGGAGGCATGCGGTGTCGAGCGTGCGGAGCACGACGCCGCGTCCTTCGGCCGGACTGAACGTGTCGATGAACTGCACGGGAAATAGCCCGCAGTAACGCTCGCGGTACGAACAGGGCCGCCAATCGAAGGCCGTGCCGCGCCGCGGGAACCAGTACCAGGCATCCTCCTCGCGATCGGACAGCCGATACGGGCCGATCGCCGGGGCCACCAGCGATATGCCGTGTTCGGCCGGGCCGAGGTTCTCGACCCGGGCTGCTATCTTCCACTCGCTCTTGCTCGCGGCCTCGATCGCAAGCCCCAAGCGGATGCCCTCGGCCGTGCGGACTCGATACCAGGTGAACCCTGGCGGCAGACCTGTGGCGTCGGACGTACACGGCTCGAAGTCCGCGGCCGCGACCGGCTTGCCGTCGATCTGAAGCTTGGCCAACGAGGCTGGACTTGCAGGCTTCGTGGAGATTTCGAGAACGGCAGGGGCGTTCGCCACGCCTCCGCTCGGCGCAGGCCTTCCGACCGCGCCACCTCGCGTTTTCATCCGCAGCGGCGTGCTTTCTTCCAGCACCTCGGGCGCGAGGCGGCTTCCCGTGCGGGCCGTGATCGCGGCCACGGCGAACGCCGCTTGCTTGCACGCATCGCAGAGGACCACGGCCCGCAGACGCCTGGCCGGGTCGACCGCGGCAACGAGCATCTGGACGCCGTGGGACACGCCGAACTGCCGATTGGCCGAGTGCATGGGCAGGCACTCGTCGTCCGTACCGTCGGCGTACTGCAGGCGCACGCGGAATCGATCGACGTCGCGAATCGTCGCCAGCGGACCCACGCCGTAGGTTGGTTCCTCGTTTCCGCGCAGCGCCGCCGCCACGAGAAAGTAGATCTCGCTGGCCGCCAGATCGCAGGCAAATCGCAATTCGGTTTTCTCGCGAATCGGCGTGGCGGCCAGGTCCTTCGGCCCGGCGGCAAGCGAGAACGGAATGCCCTGGATCGTCACGGCCTTGGCCGAGAACCAGTCGTCCAGACGCAGATGCCGCCGCCACAAGGCGGA
>CAZFKF010001402.1:0-1885 GCA_964518805.1 uncultured Planctomycetaceae bacterium
ACCATCGAGGACCCGATCGAGTACAACCTCGAGGGGATCAACCAGATCCAGGTCCATCCCAAGGTCGGGCTGACCTTCGCCGCCAGCCTGCGGAGCATCCTCCGCCACGATCCCGACGTGGTGCTGGTGGGCGAGATCCGCGACCTGGAGACTGCCGAAAACGCCATCCAGGCATCCCTCACCGGGCACCTCGTGTTCAGCACGCTGCACACCAACGACGCGGCCGGGGCTTTCATGCGCATGTGCGACATGGGCGTCGAGCCATTCCTGGTGAGCAGCACCGTGGAAGGCGTGATGGCCCAACGGCTCGTGCGCGTTCTCTGCCGCGAGTGCCGCGAGCCCTGCCATCCCCGGCAGATGGAATTGCCCGAGGATTTCCCGCTCGACGAATGCCTTCGCCGCGGCGAGTGGCTCTATCGTGCCGTGGGCTGCCGGCAGTGCCGGGGCACGGGCTACAGCGGACGCACCGGGATTTACGAACTCCTGGAGGCGAACGACGAGGTCCGTCGGCTGGCCACCGAACGATCTCCCACGCACGTCCTCAAGCAGGCCGCCGTCAACGCGGGAATGCGGACGCTGCGCGACGACGGCTGGCGGATCGTACGCCGCGGACAGACCACCATCGACGAAGTGCTTCGCGTGACCAAGGCCGATTGATTCATGCCGCAGTTCAGCTATGTCGCACGCACCGCCACGGGGCAGGACGTCACCGGTACGATCAGCGCCGGCAGCAAGCACGAGACGCTGCTAGCGCTGTCCGAACGGTCCCTGTTTCCCTTGCGCGTCGAGGCGGCGGACGCCGGGCGGCAACTCTGGCAATGGCGTCCCCGAAGGCGAATCAAAGCCCAACTCGTTGCCACGAATCTGGCCCAACTGGCCGACCTCCTGCAAAACGGCGTGCCCCTGCTCAAGTCGCTCGACATCCTCGCCGAGCAGGCGTCGCAGCGCGAACTCGCCGAGTTGCTTTCGGGAATTCGCGACCAGGTGGCCGAAGGCACCGCCCTCGATGCGGCCATGGCCCGCCATCCCGAAGTGTTCGGCGAGCTTGCGGTGAGCATGGTCCGCGCCGGCTCCGAAGGCGCGTTTCTGGAGGACGCCCTCAAACGCACCGGGGACTTCCTCGAACTGCAAGAGGAATTGAAGTGGCGCGTCGTGGGCGCGATGGCCTATCCGGCGTTCCTGGCCGTGGCCGGGTTCTGCGTCGTCGTCATCCTGATCGTCTTCTTCGTGCCCAAGTTCGCCGAATTGTTCGCACGCCTGGAGCAGACCGGGGGCGGTCTTCCGGCGCCGACCGTCGCGCTGTTGTGGCTGAGCGACACGTTGGGCCGTTACGGGCTGTTTCTCGGCGCAATTCTGACGGCCGTCGTCCTGTGGCTCCGCAAGGCCGCGCAGACCGATCGTGGCCGGTTGGTCGTCGACCGCTTCAAGCTGAAGATCCCCGTGGCCGGGCCGATCTTCCTGAATTCCGCCGTCTCGCGATTCTGCCGCGTGCTGGGGACCTTGCTGAAGAACGGCGTGCCCTTGCTCAAGGCCCTCAACATCGGCAGCGATTCGGCCGGCAACAAGGTGCTGTCGCAGGCCATCCAGGCCTCGGCCGAAAACATCTCGTCCGGCGAGTCGCTCTCGCGCCCGCTGGCCGAATGCGGCCTGATCCCCGGACCGATCATGGCCATGATCAGCGTCGCCGAAGAATCGAACAGTCTCGATACCGTGCTGGTGAGCATCGCCGACGGGCTGGACCGCAAGATCAGCCGCCAGTTGGACATCATGGTCCGGCTGGTCGAGCCGGTGATGCTGCTGGTCATGGGCAGCGTCATTTTGTTCGTCCTTGTCGCGCTCTTGTTGCCCGTTTTCGACATGAGTGCGACCGTCAGTTAGTGTTTGA
>CAZFKF010001403.1:0-1884 GCA_964518805.1 uncultured Planctomycetaceae bacterium
GGTTGCGCCGGCTACCCTCCAAGTCTGGAAAGACGCCCATCTTTCGGGCCAATGCCCCGCTGGACCAACCGGGTTGCGATATACTCTCTGGTCGCGGTGCATCCTAGCGCTATCGGCACGGACCATCAAGGCTCCAACTCTATGAACATTATCCTCATCGGCTACCGCGCCACTGGAAAAACCACGTTGGCGCGACTGCTGGCCGACCGGCTCGGCTGGTCGTGGGTCGACGCTGACGTGGAAATCGAGGAGCGCGCGGGCAAGTCGATCACCAGGATATTTGCCGAGGAGGGAGAGCCGGCGTTTCGGAGTCTCGAGGCCCAGGTGATCGCCGACCTGTGCCGCCGCGAAAAGCTCGTGCTGGCTGCCGGCGGCGGGGCTCCCTTGCGGCCGGAGAGCCGTCGGCTGATGCGAGAAAGTGGTTCCGTGGTCTGGCTTACGGCACGGCCTGAGACGATTTTCGCCCGGATGGCGGCCGACGCCACCACGGCCGGTCGCCGGCCGAACCTGACCAGTCGAAGCGGACAGGACGAAATCGTCCATCTCCTCCAGAAGCGAGAGCCGGTCTACCGTGAGGCGGCACATCACGAGGTGGACACCGAAGGCAAGTCGCCTCAAGAACTTACGTCCGAAATCTTAGCTCTCTTGCAGTCTCAGACCGAAGGCGAGGGTGCTGCGTGAACTGGATCCTGGCTGTGCCGATCGAGGTGCGTCTTGTAGCGGCGTTCGTCGTGGGGGCCTGTTTGGGGGCTATGGCCAATTGGGCGGCGATTCGATTCGCTTGGGAGCCCCGCGGGGTCAACCCCTGGATTGTGAATCCCCAAGGTATTGGCCGACGCCGGAGGGATCGCATCCCGATCGTTGGCTGGTTTCTCCTGCGCAACGAGACGATCCAAGCCCAGGCGGTCGGCCAGCAGCAACCGGAGGCCGACGTTCCGGTCGAGGAGACGGCGTCGGAGCGTGGCGAGGGGGAGTCGATCGCCCCAATGGAGCGCGAGCCGGTGCACGTCGAGCGAGGTTTCTGGGTCCGCCCCTTCGTGGTCGAGTTGCTTTCAGCGCTCGGAGTTGCGTTGCTTTATTGGTGGGAAGTGGTTCAGGGGGGGCTGCTGCCGGTGGCCGGTCCGCCGCATGTGCTCGCTGGCCTGACGATCACCTTCCATATGCAGTGGTTCTGCCACACCGTGCTCGCGTGGCTGATGTTGGCGGCCTCCCTGATCGACGCGGACGAGAAGCTGATCCCTGACGAAATTACCGTGCCCGGCACGCTCTTCGGCCTGACAGCGGCCGCCATCTACCCCTTTGCGCTGCTTCCGGTCATTGTCCAGGACAACAACCGCCTGAGTCTCGATTTCCTCCACACGTTTTCGCCGTATGACTGGCCGCACTGGCTCGATGGTTTTCCTCATGGCACCGCCCTGGTGTTAGCGCTGGTCTTGTGGTGGCTGTGGTGTGTCGCCCTGATGGACCGACCACTGTACCTCAGTTGGGGGTGGGGTCACGCAATGGCCCATCTGTGTTCCCGGCTCTTGCGATCGCCTTCCACATGGCGGCTGGTCAAGCTCGGTTTGCTGGGCTCGGCGGCCATTGTGGGCATCTGGTTTCGAGGCGGGGCGAATTGGACAGGGCTTCTGGCGAGCCTCATCGGGCTGGCGGCGGGCGGCGGACTGATCTGGATGGTTCGAGTGATTGGCGCCGTGGTTCTGCAGCGCGAAGCGATGGGCTTCGGAGACGTAATTCTGCTATCGATGATTGGCACGCTGGTGGGGTGGCAGTCCTGTGTTGTGATCTTCTTCCTGGCGCCCGTGGCGGGCCTTGTTCTGGGACTGTTTCAACTCGTCCTCCGCCGAGAAATACTTCTCGATGCACAAAGAAGCCTTCATGTCC
>CAZFKF010001404.1:0-1883 GCA_964518805.1 uncultured Planctomycetaceae bacterium
TGCCGCCCGCCTGTCCGGAACCATCCAAAACGTCCTCTCTATGACGTTCGTCCACCGCAGCTTCGAGCAGTTGATCCACTGCCTGACGAGGGCCGATTTCCAATTCATTCTGGGGAGTGAGCCGAGCCTGGTCGATACGCTGGTCGACCTGGTGCAGCAGATGGTCGCCAGCGTCGCGCTGTGCGACTTCACCGGTCGGGTCCAAATTGGCGTGGCCCTCAAAGAAGTCTTGCTGAACGCCATCTTCCACGGCAACCTGGAAATCGATGCGGCCGAAGTGCAGAAGGTCCAGCAGGTGCTGATCGAAGAGAACGATCAGAGCCTTGTGGAAGAACACCGCATGCGCCCAGAGTACAAGGACCGCAAGGTCTACGTCGACATCCACATCGGCGCCGACGAGGCCCGCTTTGTGGTGCGCGACGACGGCAACGGCTTCGACGTGGCCAAGGTCTTCGACCCCAAGCGCCGTCTGGCCGTGGAGCCCGAAGGGCCTCGCGGATTGGCCCTCGTGCGGACCTTCATGGATGAAGTCTGCTTCAACGAGGCGGGCAACGAGGTGACTCTGATCAAGCGCCGCGAGACGCCCCAGAAGAATACCGTCCAGCCCGTGGACCTGTAATGCCGGATTCGGGACTCTCTGCCTTCGGCGTTCGCCCGTGTTTGCGTCGGTCTCTGGAGCCTACCTCGGTGGCGGCGGCATCTGCAAGCCGGCCGATGCCGTCTGGCTGGCTACCACGCGCTGTAACAGGCGGTGGGTGTCCTGAAACTCCGATCGCCGCGTCAGCGTCCTGTAGGAAGCGTTGCCGGCTACGGTGTTGAATCGCAGAAGCGCCTGATTGAGCGATTCCGCGGTGGGTTGGCGATCGGCGGCGTACAGTTCCGGCGGCAAGGCCAGGTACTTGCGCCAGTTGTCGTCGAGGATCTTGTTCAGCCGCTGCGACGATTCGGCCAGTTGCCCACGTACGGCTTGCGACTGGGTCGCGCCCGTGCCTCCCGGTGCGGCGCCCTTGGCAGAGGGCTCGGGCCGCAGCGGCGGAGAGTAGCGTGCGATCTCGCTCAACAATCGCACGGACGAGGGCGGCAACTTCGGCTGCTGGCCGGCCTGGGTTGCAGTCGCCATCGACGTCACCCCGTAGTACCGGTTCGTCGACGCTGCGTCGATCTGCAACGCCGACCCATCGAGCGACACGCCGCCAAACAGTCCCCGGCTCCGCGAGTAGGAGTAAATCTCCGATTTGAACGTGGTGTCGGTCGCCATGGCGGCCTCGCGTCCGATGGGGCCGGCGGTGGCCGCAGCGTCGGCGCCGATGGTGAACTTGCCGCGAAGCAACCCTTGCACGCTCTGCCGGGTGACAAACACCAGGATCACGTCGGTGGCCTGCAGCCCCGCCTGCCATCCCACGCTCGCCCCGGTAATCGAGATGAACACCGGCCCGCGCCAGTTGCCGTTCTCGTCGCGCACCACGAGCAACCCCCGCCCGTGGCGAACCCCCACGATGAAGCCGCCCTTGACCAGGTCGGGTACGATGGCGATCGCCCGGGCCTCGGCCAGGAGCGACTGCGGAATGGACCGGATCGGGATCGCCATGATCTCGTCGAGCACTTCGCGGGCGGTGTCGACGATTCCCGCCTCCGGAGTCCACGGCTCCAACGTCTGCGACTGCCCCGCGAGTGACGGCGCTCCGGCGGCGATCGGCTGCATGGCCGAAGGCTGCACTGCCGTGGCTGCCGGTTGGGGTTGCAAGGTCGACGGCTGTGTTTGCGCTGCCGCGGGCTGGGTCTGCGCGACCGATGGCGGCACCTGCACGCCCTGCCCCATGAGTCCCAGCGGTGCGACCAGCCAGACGACCGCCGGCATCGCGACGAACGTGAATGCGTTGTGA
>CAZFKF010001405.1:0-1876 GCA_964518805.1 uncultured Planctomycetaceae bacterium
GGGTCGAGCAGGTATTCGTAGAGCCACGCCGGCTGCACGATGCGGCCTTCGTGGACCAGGGCCGGCGGCACCCAACCCCAGGCCTCGGTGGCGGCCGACGCCGAGCCGGCGGCCTTAGCTTGCGCGATGGCAGCGGGGTAGAGCAGCCGGGCGAACTCGCCGCCCAGCGGCGGCCGCTTGGCCACGATCTGCCGCGGCGACGCCAGCACCCCTGCGCCGCCTACCGGCCAGACCTTCCCGGCGATGGCCGCCGGCTCCCAGAGCGTGAATGCATGCTGCGGGTTGCCATCGTCGTCTTCCGTCTCTTCCGGCTTTCCTTCGGCGTTCACCTGCGGCATCCCGGTCAGTTCGACGCGGCACAGCCCGCGACGGTCCGTCGCCATCGACGCCGCCACGCGGTCCGCCGCGATCGCCGGCTTCAGAAAACCGTACTCCGGCGCCGGCGGCGGCCCTGGAAACCTGGCCGGATCGTACTCGATCGTCCACCGCTCCATCTCCAGGGTGTGGCACTGCCGGCAGCCGTACTGGTCGAGCACCTTGCGCCCTTCGACAATCGCCTTGCCTCGCTCGTTCGGATGATGCACGTATCGCGGTTTGGGCGGCTCGGCCACCAGGCCGAGAACGAACGTCATGATCGCCTCGCGCTGGGCGTCGGTGAGAACGAACTTGCCCATCAAGAGCTGTTCATTGTAGGGCTTCTCGTTGGCCTTGCGGAAGTCGAAACTCCGCGGGGCCCGCAGCTTCTGCCAGATGAATCCTTCCCGGCGGCCGGCGTCGATCGCCTCGCGATAGAACGCCTCATCGTCGCTCTTCCGGTCTTCCTTTCCTCCTCCTTGGCGTTCCATGAACTCCGTGACCTGCTCGAAGGCCAACTGCGACTCTTGCCTGCGTCCCCAATCGGAAAGCGCAGGCCCGATCGGCTGGGCGCTTTGCATGCCGGGCACGTCGTGGCAGCCGAAGCAGCCCCGCTTGCGGATCGTGCGCCGGCCCACGAAACGGAGTCTCTTGTCGCGTGCGCTGGCAGCGGTCATCGGGCCGAGCAGTTCCACGGCGTCGGGCGGAACTTGCCCGGCCAGCGAGGTGGGAATCCCCTCGCGAACGTATTGCTCGGCCTGCTGCCGCGGAAAGGTCTTGCTGAGGTGAAGCACCGCCAACTCGATCAGATCGGCGTCGACCAGCGGGGCGATGGGCTTCGGCTCCCACCCCTTCGACGTCATCAGCCAGGCCGCGATGTCGGCCGCCGCCCCCGCCTTCAGTTGCGTGCTGGGCATCAGGGTGCGTGGGGAGTGACGCGCGGGATCGCCAATCCAGCTTGTCAGCCAGTCGAGCGCCTTGGGTCCGCGGAGCATGGCCCCATAGCGCGACAAGTCGGGCCCTTGCGTGGCTTGCCCCTCGGGGAACTCCTGGTGCCGATGGTACGCCAGGCAGCCCTGCGTGCGAAACAGGCCCTTGCCTCGCTCGGGCGACGGCGCGGCCGCGCTCGCGGCCGGCGGCGCCGCGGCGACGCGCTGGCTGGCGGCCAGAAGGTACTCCGCGACCGCGCGAATCTCGACCAGCTCGAACCGTTTGGTCGCCTCCAGTCCTTTCCCGTCCAGGTGCTCGTGCATCCCGAACAACTGCGGCATGCGCGTCGTTGGCCGGGGACCGGCCGGGTCGCCGATCCACGCAGCGATGGTCGCGGCGTCCATCCGTCCGGCAAGTTGGCGCAGACTCGGGCCCACCTTGCGCATCGACCCGGGCGTTGGCGTTGGGCCTGCCGCCGCCTCGCGATCGCTCGGCTCAAGCCGCATATCCGGTCCGATTCGCCGGCCCCCCTCCCCAATCCCGTTCAACTCGTGGCACCCGAAGCAGCCCAACTGGCGCACCAGGTGGTATC
>CAZFKF010001406.1:0-1875 GCA_964518805.1 uncultured Planctomycetaceae bacterium
TTGGCCACCTCTTTGCCCGAGGGATCGGTGATCGTCACCACACGGTCGAGCACCGCCGGCCTCTCGTGCGTCTGCTCCTTGCCGTCCTTGAGCTTATAGACTTCCTTCTGGGTTCGATCCAGGCTTTCGAGACGGCGGATCATGATGTCGAGACTTGGGTCGGTGAGCACCGCAGAGACCTGGACTTCGTCTCCGGCGTGAAAGACGCGGGCTTTCGCGGGACTTGTGAACATGACCGCCGGCGCGCCGGAAAAGTCCAGGACGCAGGGCTTGCCTTCGCGAATCCGAATTGCATAGACCATGGGCTTGTCCTGGCGGCCGCGCGGATGGTCTTCGCAATGGTACGTTTCGGACAGCGTGAAGTGCACACGGCCATAGTCGACCGAGAGGTACGCAGGGAGATAGTCGCCCACCGGAACCTCGAATTCGACCCCCTTTTCCGCCGGTGACTTGCCGCCGGGACGCCGCCATAGCCGGACCACCGCGCTTTCCGACCGCAGCGTGCCCCGGAACTCCAGCCGCTTCAGGTCGCGATGTCCCGGACCGAGCACCAGCGTGCCGTACTTGCCAGCGTACGGTCGTACGAAGAGCCGATCGCCGAGCGGCGTTGCGGCGAGCGCGTAGAGTTGCCCATCCACGTCGTGCATGGCGGCAAGCACGTCGCTCTCCCACCACGACTCGAGCCGTTCAGCCGGTTTGATGGGCGTCAGTTGCAGCTCCACGTAGGGTTGATCGAATCGACCGGTCAGCACGTGCGGTTGTTTCAGGATCGCGACGAACCGGCGGTTGCCGATGGCGATATCGCCCTTCCGCTGCACGGTCGGCAAGAACCACATGCTGATGCGTTTGTCGTCGATGATCGTCAGCCGTGCCAGAAGCTTAAAGGGTCTCGTGCCCAGCCCCGGCCCGTAATCGATCGGCACGCTGAGCCCATCGAAAACAATCTGCTTGCTCTTCCAATAGGGAACGATCGTTTCGGCCGGTGGATTTCCTATCGCTTGCGGTACCGGGTCGTTGGTCAAATCGCCGTCGCCGTTGGCATCGAAGTAGAGCGTGTCGTATCCCTTCCCTGTCCCGGCCGACTCGTCCACGACGAAGCGATAGGCGGGCCCTTGGCCGTCGTTGTAGGTCAGCCGATTGAATCGCAGCGATCCGTACTGCGGTCGCGTGGAACGAAGCTTGGGATACGCCTTCGCCGTCTTGTCAGGTTCCGCAGCGCACTGGGCAAAGCCTCCGAAAACCGTCTCTGCCTTCCGGTCCGCGGCTCCGGAGGACGCCTTGCCAAACACCGGCAACTCTGCCATGGGGAACGAAGTTTCCGCGGGCGGTTGTTTCTGTTGCTCGCCAGAGAAGCCCGACGGCAGGCATGCCGACAACAGAACCGCCACAGCAAGCACACCACTGCGAGATCGATGCACCGCCCCCTCCTTTCCACCGCGTCCAAGGCAATCCGCGGAACGCCACGGAGGGCGTTCCCTACAGACGATATCGTTCAACTCGTTCTGGCACGGGGTACTCACCTCATGCGTGCTGCCACCTCCAATAGCTTATGCCCGCCGCAGGGGCGCGTACAGGCAGGCGCTTGGGATTGAACGGGCAGAGGGCCTCCTTGATCGAGAGGCCGCGGACTTCGATGCGGCCCAGGTCGTTGGTTCCCACTCCCGCAAAGGCCAAGAGCTTGAGGTGGTTTTCGCCCTGGAACGGGAAGGCAAAATGATCGGCCTGGGGATCGTAGCCCATGACCGCCGAGCAGACCGCGTCGGTCGTCACGGGGTTCAATCCGGCGAGCACCAGCTTCGGCTGGATCGCCTCGACCCCGGGGATCCAGGGGCCTTCGCCGCCGCGGTTGGTCTCGATCGCGTCGACGATCGAAAG
>CAZFKF010001407.1:0-1875 GCA_964518805.1 uncultured Planctomycetaceae bacterium
CGCCCCAATCCCCCCATCTTCCCCGCCCTAAAATGCAAAAGCTGACGTGCACCCCGGGAAATGCGCGTCCCGCCTTCGCCGCGGAACTTCGCGTGGGTCGAGCCTTACGTTTCACGTGAAACAATCACCTGACGCCGATTGCCTGTTTCACGTGAAACGCGCATCCTCGCGGATCGGCACGGGCGCAACTCCCGGGTTTCACGTGAAACACGTCAAGGTCGTCGCCTCGGGCTCTTGCCGACCCAGCGCCGCCGGACCAGAAGGAAGAAGCAGACCACGAGGGCCAACGCCACGGCTGACAGCGGACGGATGACCGACCAGAGTTCAACGATCGCCACGGCGGCCAAGACGGCAGCGGCCGTCCCCAGGATCTCCCACGGGGCAAAAGAAACCACGCCCAATCGATGGCCGTACCAGTACGCCGGCACCAGGCACGCGACCACCCAAACCGGAAACATCAGGCGGCTCTCCGGAGTCAGCGTGCCGGTCAACAGGTTGGCCACCATGATGCCGCAGGCCACCAAGGCGAAACCAATACCGATGCTTCGTAGGGGCGTCCTCATTGCTTCCTTCGATCCAACCGTCGTTGTCCGCACAATTCTTCGTCAGGCCTGCCCTACCATGGTAAAGCAACCATGCCGCGGGCGGCAATCCGCTCCCTGGGGAATCCGTTCCGAGGGTGCCGGAGTTCGCGGAAGGGGCGATGGTAGCGACCGGGCAAGCTTCGACGATGCTTTCGGGAAACATCGGTGCGGAAAAATCTCACCATGGTGCTGGATTGCATGGTAGCCTTCCAATGATGGAAAACTGCGCCGCCGGTATCGGCTGTGCTGAGGAGGCCGGAGATTGGCCATGGTCTGGGGAAAACGACACATCTGCCTGCTAGGCGCGGCGCTGATGCTCTGCGCCTTGGTGGCGGGCGGATGCGCCGAGCACCGGCCCCCGAGCATCGACCCGACCGGCGACCGCGTCCTCGCTCCGCCACCCGGTCCGACGGATTCCAGGTACAAGAACGAGCCTGGCGCCCCGAAGTCCTGGGACACCGTGGAAGTGCTCCTCGTCCCGCGTTCGACCGCTGCCCCGGTGGGCAGCGAAATCGTGCTCCTGGCCGCCGTGGCCGGCCACGATGGCTACCTGAGGGCGAGCGAGCGGGTGGAATGGTCTCTTGCGCCGGGCGGCGTGGGTGAATTCGTCGATTTCGACCGCGGCAGCTCCTGCGACATGTTCGTGGGCGATTTCCGCCGGCCCGAGAAGGTCAACAGCACCTTTGTCGTTGGGACCACCTCCCGGCGATACGTCCGGCTGACCCGCGGCACGCCCACGCCCAACGATGACGTGACCGTGCTTCGCGGTCAGACCTGGGTTTCGATCCGCTCCCCGGTCGAAGGCACGAGCTACGTCACGGCCTACGCCCCGGACGTCTACGGCTGGGAACAGCGCAAACAGACGGCGATTGTCTACTGGTTTGACGCCCAATGGCGATTCCCGCCACCGGCGATCACTCCTGCCGGATCGCGGCACGTTCTGACGACGATGGTGATGCGGCAGACCGACCAGACTCCGCTGGCCGGTTGGCGGGTCCAGTACACGATCGTCGACGGACCCGCGGCCGGATTCGCCCCAAGCGGCGCCCCGACCGTGGAAGTGGACACGAATGCCGCAGGCCAGGCCAGCGCCGAGATCTTCCAACAGCAACCAGCGTCCGGAAGCAATCGGATCGCGATCCAAGTGATTCGTCCGCCGCGGCCGGGCGATCCCACCAGCACCCGTCTGGTCGTCGGCAGTGGGTTCACCTCGAAGACTTGGACCTCGCCGGGCCTCGCCGTGCGCAAGAGCGGGCCGGCTGCGGGGAGCGTCGGGGCGGTTCTTCCGTAT
>CAZFKF010001408.1:0-1874 GCA_964518805.1 uncultured Planctomycetaceae bacterium
GGTCGTACACAGACAAGGCTCCCTTGAGAACGTCGTGGGCTTTACTGTGCCCTCTATACCACGGGCGTCCCGAAGAGAAAAGGGGGCAAGAAATGCCGAGCGAAGGACAAAAACAACATTCGAGACACCCCCCTTGTGTGACCCGGCAATTTGTCTGCTACCGCCGGACAATCACCTTTGAAGCCAACGCGCTCTCGTCGCTGGCGGTGAGTATGTCGCAAAGATCCTCGATGTCTCGGGGCCCCAAGCAGATTGTGCCCCGACCGTCGGAACGACGCAGGTTCTTGATGTCGTTCGTGCCGTGGATGGCCAACCGGTCGCCCAACTCGAGCCAGAACTTGCCGAGGGGATTGTTGGGGTCGCCAGGTTCGAACTTGCAGTCCGAAGCGATGTATGGAGGATCGACGACCTTCTTGCGAAGCGGGTACGTGCCCTCAAGGCGGGGGTTGTCGCGCCCCGTGCCTATGGGAAAACGCCCGGCGTACCGATCGCCGAGCATCAGGACCAACTCAAAGCGGCTCAAGGACACCGTAGCCTCAAACGGGCCGCGGACAACCTTGAGTTGGGATCCAGGCTGGAGGCGCTGTGGATCTCGGACACCATTGATCTTGGCCAACAAACGCCACGGCACGTTGTAGCTCTTGGCAATCCTCTCGAGCGTATCGTCGGCCTTGACGACGTATGCCGGCTCCAGCAGGTGCTGGCGAGAATAGACCACCGTGCCGGTCAACTGGTCCAGGAGTTCAATAAGCTGCTGCGACTCTTCACCAGTCAACTCCGGATTTCCGTAGAGCCGGCTGAGCGCCAGGTGGACCTCGGCCAACTGACCGTTGGCCAGCCGACGTTGGGCCTCCTCCATCATGGCCACGAATTCCTTGCGCACCCCGGTAGCCGGCTTGCTGGAAGCGGCGTCGGGCTTTCTTGACGGCGGCGAATGCCGGGCGTCACCGGCAGAGGGGGAGTGCGTCGGGAGGTCGGTCGTCATGGCAACGCCCGGCCCATCCGGCGAAATCCCATTGTCCGGCGGACGCGGCGGGCCTCCCGAACGCGGCCCACTCTCCTGCGGTGGAGGAACTGGCCTGCTTTCGCCAGCCGAGAACGGCCGGCTGGCACGATCACTTGGCGGCAGCGGCGACCGCGCCGTGTCCGAACTGCTGGGATTGGCGCGCGGCGCTTTCAAGGAATCGGCGTCACGGGCAGGGACGCGTTCGGTGCCTTGGTCACTTCGGGCAGCAAAAGGGTTCTTCGTCGCAGACTTCGTATCGTTCCCACTGGGAATCTGCACGTCGACCGTCGTCGGCCACCCATCCGTCTGGTCGGAGGGGCGAGTAGGCTCCGGCTGGCTGTTGATCGTGGTATACACGGCGTACCCCACTCCCAGGAGTACGGTAACCACTAGGATGTTCTTGAGCGAACTCACGTTCGTCCTCCTTGACGAATCCGACAGCACAGAAAGCGCGAACAGCGCAAGAGTGTGAGATCAGTCTATCAGCGCGGATACTAGAGCAAATCGCGAGGAAATGCTACGGCAACTTGTCCATATTCCGGCAATTCCCGCGATCTCGACGACACATGTGGGCCAGGAAGGGCGAGACAAACAAGTAGAGCGCGAGAAGGCACGATGAGCGGCCAGAAATTGGCGGCGTCCGCGCAGGATAGGCAAAGGCGACGGCGTTCTTGCCGGCCGTGACTGGTGCTTCAAGCGGGTGCCCAATGGGGACTCTGCAAAACGGAGTTGAAGTGCATGTCTTTGGTGATTCTTCTGTGCCGCCGCCAGAAAGACGGCTCGCGCCGTTGTTGCCGCACTGTATCGCGCAGATTCCTAGTGGTCTGTCCAAATTGAGTTTACGGGTGCCACGGTTGGCTTGTCCAAC
>CAZFKF010001409.1:0-1870 GCA_964518805.1 uncultured Planctomycetaceae bacterium
AGTTGTTCCCGCGCCGCAGGCTTCTCGTCTTGCCAGGTCTTGAAGTAGGTGTCTTGAAGGCACCATCCCAACAGGAACACGCAGCCCTTGCCGACCGTGCGCCGGACGACGGCCGGCTGTCCGGCAGCCGTCTTGAGCAGGATTTCGCCAGTCGTGACGGTGGCGGGCCGCGGGCTGACCAGTGGTAGGTCTAGCGATTGGCCCAGGACCGTTCCGCGGACGACATCGGTGGAGAACACCGACTCGTTGGGCGGGTTGGCTGGCCGGTTGGCCCAGTAGGCTTCGCCCGACACGCGGGGAACCCAGTGGCCGAAGCGACGAATGCGATCGGTCTTTGCATCTTTCACGCCGAAGAGATCCTCCATGGTAGTCATGGGCCGGCGATACGCGTCGTACCGAGGGACGCAGTCGGCAATCACGATCCCGCCGCGGTTGACAAATGACGCGATGCGTCGGGCCACGTCCTCGGGCAGCAGGGTGACGTCGAACAGGACCAGGATCTTGTAGCCGTCGAGACGATCGTCCTTGAGTTGCTCCTCGTGAAGTACGTCGAGTTCGCCGAAGGCCCGCAAGAACAGCTCAAAGGACAGGCCGAC
This sequence comes from uncultured Planctomycetaceae bacterium, assembly GCA_964518805.1. Taxonomy (GTDB): domain Bacteria; phylum Planctomycetota; class Planctomycetia; order Pirellulales; family Thermoguttaceae; genus CALFBP01. The sequence goes on from CAZFKF010001409.1 coordinate 597, forward strand.
GTTGAAGTACTCTTCCTGGACCTGGATCAACTGCGTGCGAGGAAAGAGCATGCACGCCTTGGCCTGGAGTTTCGGGGCGTCGAGCAGCCCGCCGCCGGCCCGCTGGATCAGACGCAGCCCCTCTCCGAACGATTCCCAATGCCGGGCGTCGGTTGGGACGCCATATCCGGTGAGGAGAAAGTTGGCCCCTTGGGCAACCGCGGTCGCGCTCATCTCCCGCTCGGCCCAGTGTTTTGCCTGAAGTTGCGGCCCCAGGTAGTCCTTGAACCACGCGGGGTTGTACGTGCCCACCCAGAATCCCAAATCCTTGCCGTACGTCCGCGTGAGGTTCCGCATCTGGGCGAAGGCGTAGTGCGTCTGGCTGATCCGCGGCTTGGGAAGTCGCGACGGCTCGCCGAACCGGAAATCGAACATCATGTAAGGGTAAATGTCGAACACGAACATATCGGCGAAATCGCCTCCCCAGTGAAACACGTCGTCGATCGCCAGTTCCGAATGCGAACTATAGCCCGCGCCGAAGGTGTTGTGGCTGTCGTGGGTAAGCACCACCTTGAACGTCGGATCGAGTTGCTTGATGATCTTGTAGACCTGGCGCCATCCATCGGGGAAGTAGTCGGAGCGGAAATTGATGACGTCGAGCCATGGCTTGGGATCGTTGCGGATGGAGTCCACATCCGGCGGAAGGTCGTACCCGTACCGCTTTTTGAATTCGGCCTTCACTTCGGGGTTATAGCCAAACGATTTGGGCCCCCAGTGAAACGGCTCGTCCTGGAAGGGAAACACGTTGTACAGCCGCGAAACGCCTTGAAGTGTTGCCAGGGCTTCCTGGGCCTTCTTCCGCACCTCGGGGGCGTACTGCGGCGAATAGACGCAAACGGCTGGAGGGCTTTCGCGGCCGAATTGTTCCAACGCGCCGAGTTCGCAGGTGACGACCATCCCCCGGGCCTGGGCGTAGTCCAGGATTGCCAGCTCTTCGGCCTTCGGCCGGTGCGTGGGAAGTTGAATGCCGGTGAATCCGTGGGCAAGGAGGTTGTCGACGGTGTCGCGCAGCGTCTGCGGATCGATCGGCCCGCCTTGCCCCTGCCAGCCTTTGCCAGCGGGGACCGGCGAGAACCGCGTCGTGACGGGAAAGACATCGAGCCTCTTGGACGCCGACAGTTCGCGGGCAGGAGGGCTCTTGGGCGGCTGGCCCACGGCAGGTTGGCCGAGAACCACGCCTAATTGAAGGAAAAATTAGATACGGTCAAATTAGAAAAATTCAAAAGAAACCAAGA
>CAZFKF010001410.1:0-1869 GCA_964518805.1 uncultured Planctomycetaceae bacterium
CTGGAACCGCTTTGCCAGTGGCTTGACCTTCCTCGGGTCGTGGTGCTCGACGTCACGCATCTCGAAGACTGCCGTCTCCCGAACATTCCGCCGCACACGGCGGGCATCCTGTTGGACGGTTTTGCTGGCGCCCGCCAGTTTGCACGTCTTGCGACGAACCTGGAGTCGATCTTCCGTGTGCCCGTGCTTGGCGGACTCGAGCGGATGCCTTTGTTACGCGGTGCGATCGCCAGGGCTTCCCAAGAACAACGCATTCCTGCCGGACTCTGTCGGCAACTGGGTGATCGATTGGTGCGGTGGTGGAAGCCTGACCGGATCCGCCAAATCGCGGCTCGAAGCGAGATGCCGGCGCCAGATCCGGCCTTTCTTCGAGGCGCACGCGGCCGTCGCTGCCGACTCACCGTGGCCATCGCGTACGACGAGGCTTTCAACCGCTACTTCCCCAATACGTTGGATCTCCTCGAGCTGCGAGGGGCGTCTGTTGTTGGTTTTTCACCGCTCCGGGACGAGCAGTTGCCGCCGCAGACCGATGTGGTTGTGTTCGGCTGCGGACATCCCGAGCGCTACGCCGACACCCTGTCCGAAAACCATTGCATGATAGCCTCGCTCCGCAGCCACTTGTGCGCTGGACGGCGCGTCTATGCGGAGGGGGGAGGTGCGGCGTACCTCTGTCGGCAGATGGAGACCCCGTGGGGCGAGTTCAAATCGATGACCGGTGTTCTTCCCGCCACCGCCCGACTGGCTGATCAACCGGTCCGGCCCGATCCCATCGAGGTTCGGCTCGCGCGGCCAACTTGGCTTGGCCCAAAGGGAACGCGTTTGCGCGGCTACCGGAACTCAACTTGGCAACTCAAGCCATTGGACGGTTACTGCCGGACGCTGTCGGCCGACGCGTGCCGTTGCGAATTGATCGGCAGTTTCCAGACCATCGGGAGCTTGATTCATCTCGATCTGGCGGCCGATCCCTATTGCCTGGATCATCTATTCCACCCTGAGCATTCAGGTTCTACTCAGGTTGATCCGTTCGCGGTCGTCGAACCGCGTCGTTGAAGCGGCATGCGTCGGCTCGGGAAACACCCTCTTGTGGTGTGTGTGACGAAATCGGCACACACATAATGCCCAATCTTTGCTGATCCGCTGGAGAACTGGGCAATCTTTGCCGATTATTCGGATTGCACAAGAATTGCGCTCGTGATCCCTAATGTATGGAACACCTGCCCACCTTTCATGGTGACCAAGAAGGCGTGTACCCCATGACTGAAGCAAAACGGATCCCCCGACTGTCGGCCGAAATCAAGCGTCTGGGCCTCACAGTCCTGCTCCTCTCTGCAACGCTAGGGGTGTTGAGCAGCGGACCGGCCCTTTGGGCGCAGGAATCGGATGGCTACCAGGTGCACGTGCTGCGGCACGCGCAGGCTGATCAGGTCGGACAGGCGCTTGCCCCTCTGGTGCCACCAGGCACGGAGATCAAGACAGATCAGCGAGGAAACCGAGTTTTGGTCCGGGGCACGGTGCAAGCACGGCAGATCGCGCAGAGAGCAATCCAATCCCTTGATGCGGCTCCAGCGACCGTCGAAGCGTCGGCGGGAGCGTCTGGGCCGCAGCCGGTCTTGAAGGCCTACTCCGCTGCCCGGGGCAAGGCGGCGGCCTTAGCAGCCCATTGGTCGGGCAGTCCGTCACGATCGAAGGTGTGGTGGTGGGCGACTTTCAAACGACGGCCAGACTCAACGGCTTCTTTGTGCAGGACCCGGTTGGCGATGGCAACGCCGTCACATCGGACGGCGTGTTCGTTTCCACACCTGGCGGCCTTGATGTCAACGTGGGCGATGCGGTGCGGATCGCGGGCACGGTATCCGAAGTCAACGGCCT
>CAZFKF010001411.1:0-1868 GCA_964518805.1 uncultured Planctomycetaceae bacterium
GCGGATGGTGAAGAAACCCGACTTGCCCAGCGCGAAGACCGCGTAAAAGCAGACATCCTCCCGCTCGAGCTGGAAACCGAGTTCCAGTCCGCACGGCCGAAGCAGTTCGACCGGCTCGGGGTTCTCGGGCCGCAGCCACTCCTCGGGAACGACGCCCTCCTCTGCCAGGAGCCATTTTCCGGCCACAAGCGGAACGACGAAGATCCCCTCTGCCAGCCCCGTGCCTCCCGCGACGAAGGCCCCATCGGGCGTCAGTCCGGGGCGCAAGGGCGATTCGTTGTCTTCGGCAGCGTCCGGAAGAGGCTACGCCGCAGACTCGGCCGCCGAAGGCATGAGCCGCCCGTCGCGCCCGGCGGGCAGGAGCTACACGCTGTGGACGAGCCCTTCCGCGGGCAGCGCCCCCTCGAACGCGTCTCCTTCGGGAAAAAGCTTCGCGTTGCCGCCGACCAGCACGCCCAGCACGAAGCCCGAGGGGCGGAGCGTTTTCTCCGCGCTGGCGCGGGCCCAGGCGGAAGAGGAGAGCCGCAAACGATTTCAGCAGGCCACAGCCCCCAAGCCCGCTTACCGCGACGCCGCAGGCAGCGAGCACAAGATCGATCCGGCAGAGCCGACGGTGCAGACGCTGCGCAAAGCGGTGACGCCGGAGAAGTACGCCAGCCGTCCGGCCCGGTCGCAGGCCTACTACGGCCCCTCGCCCGCGACCCCGCCCACGGTCTTCCACGATCCCTTCGGGCCGATGTTCTATGTGTGGATGCTCGAACGCGCTTCGGCCGAACGGCGAGCGGCATGGGCCTATCATCATCGCAGGCGCATGGACGAATCGCGTTGGGCCGACATGGTCCGCCGCGACCCTCAATTGCCATCCAGGCTCCAGCAACTCGAAGCCGCCGGTCAACCGCGCGATCCGGCCTACGTGCCGCCGGAGTTGGCCGGCGACCCGGACCTGATGTACAGCGACGAATACCTGGCCGCCGTGTGGAATCCGCAACCGCAGCCGGGTGGCGCGACGCAGGTCCCGGGGCGATCCGATCCCACGCATGGTTCCTCGGTCCCCGGTTCGCAACCCCAGGTTGTGCTGCCGCAGGTTCCGCCGTCGCAAGCTTCGGGGGTTCAGACGCCACGATCCCAGGCTGCACCACGCCGAGCCGGGATCTCGTGGATGGCCGTTCTTGCGTGCCTGGCGATCGTGTGCCTGGGCGGATTCGTAGTCTGGCTCGTCGTCGTCAACTCGCCGGTGAGGCCGGCGGCGGGCGGTTCGGGCGATCAAGGGTCGATGACCATGGCGCAAAAGGTCAAGAACGCAATCGCGGGCCGGTCCGCTGCCAAACCGCCGGACGATTCCGCGATCTACAACCCGCTTTCCGCCCGCTGCGGTTCGTTCGTCGACGTGAACGAGATCGATTTCCGCGGCAAAAACTACCGCATCGCCGAGATCCGGCAGTACGATCACGCGGTGGGCGGCAAGCACTTCACACTGACGGATTACGTCTTGCGATTCGGCGAGGAGCTGGTGCGGGTCCGCACGGTTCCGTTTGAAGACCGGTGGAAGGTCCTGCTGCTGAACCTGTACGACGATCGGGCCTACGAGGAGGGACTTCACAACGTCGTGCGGGACGATACGCTGAAGTTCGTGGTGGACGACCCCGAGGCCAACCTCCACGAAGAGTATTGGCGGGTCGAAGACGTACGCGAATCGTACAAAGCCCGCGTGACCATTCTCTGCGGCGACGGCAAGGACGCCCCGCCCCAAGTCTCGCAGGCCGAACTGGAATATTGGGATTACTGGCGGGACACCGAGGTGGACGGCGTGAAGGTGACGCAGTACCTCTACGTCGAAATGAACACGGCCAACGGTTGGTTTCAGCTTT
>CAZFKF010001412.1:0-1868 GCA_964518805.1 uncultured Planctomycetaceae bacterium
CAAGGCCCAGTTCCACTGGTTCGGAGCCGGCCCCTCGGAGCAGACCGTCAACGGAGACGTGAGGGCCAAGGCCTCGAACACCGGGTCGTAGATGTGGCAGCCCATGTCGCCGAACGTGCCCGTGCCGAAGTCCAGCCGCTTGCGCCAGTTGCCCGGATGGTAGTACCCCTTCAGGAAGGGCCGCTTCGCGGCCACGCCCAGCCACTTGTCCCAGTCGAGGGTCGCGGGCACGGGATCCGAGCCCGGCGGCAACGGCGCCGGGTCGCCCCACTTCTTCGAGCTCCATAAGTGAACTTCCTTCACCTTACCAATCGCCCCGCTCTGGATCACCTTCACGCCGATGCGATAGTACGCCGCCGAATGGATCTGGATGCCCATCTGCGTGACGAGCTTCTTTTGGCGGGCGACTTCGGTCAGCCGCCGCACCTCGTAGATGTCGTGGGCCAGGGGCTTCTGCACGTACGCGTGCAGCCCGAGTTGCATGGCCGACATCGCCATCGGGGCGTGCATGTGGTCGGGCGTGCCGACGTTGACCGAGTCGAGGTTCTTGTGCTCCTTGTCGAGCATCTCGCGCCAGTCCTGGTAGACCTTGATCTTGCGGTCGGCGAGGTGCTTCTTCACCATGTCCAGCCGGCCGAGGTCCACTTCGGCGACGCACACGATGTCGACGTCCGGATGACCGGCGAAACTCATGAGGTCGCCCCCGGCCATGCCGTCGGCCCCGAAACTGGCGTGCCGCACGCGCCCGCTCGGCGGCGCGCCCAGAAGGTTCGGGACCACCATGGGTGCGGCGATCCCCGCGGCGCCTAGGTGCTTGAGGAAACGGCGGCGGCTGGTCGCAAGCGTGCGGTTCATCGTTGTTCTCCGGAGGGAATTGGCTCGCTCGCGAGGCGGGCGCGGCTGCGAGGATGCCTGGTGTTTCTAATATTCTCGTCCGCCCGTCTCCACGATGCAAGAGTCTTGACGCGCAACGGCCGCCGTGGCTAAATGGGCCGGAACGCCCGTCGAAGCGCTAGGGATGCGCCAGCCAGCGGCACCACGACCTTGAGCACGACAAGGAAACGGCTGATGAAGACCTACAACGTCGGAATCCTGGGTTTCGGGTTCATCGGCAAGGTGCATGCCTTCGGCTATGCGACGCTGCCGTTCTACTACGATCCGCTCCCGCTTGCAGCGCGAATCACCCACGTGGTGACCGGCCGCCCGGAAAGCGCCGAAAGAGGCCGCCGCCTGGTGGGAGCCGACGTCGCAACGACGGACTACCGCGCAGTGACCGAGAACCCGGCGATCGACATCGTGCACATCTGCTCGCCCAACCACCTGCACAAGGACGCCCTGCTCTCGGCCATGCGGCACCAGAAGCACATCTACTGCGACAAGCCGCTGGTGGCCACGATGGCCGAGGCCGAGGAAATCCGCGCCGCGATTGGGTCCTACCACGGTACGGCTCAGATGACGCTGCAGAACCGGTTCTTTCCGGCGACGATGCGGGCCAAGCAGCTCATCGACGCGGGGGCGTTGGGCCAGGTGCTCCAGTTCCGGGCGTGCTACCTGCACGGCGGCAGCGCCGATCCCAACGCCCCGTTGAAATGGAAGCTGACCGCCGAGGCCGGCGGGGGCGTGGTCGCCGACCTGGCGTCGCACGTGCTGGACCTCGTGGACTGGCTGGCAGGACCGATCCGCCGAGTGAACGCCGCCACGCACATTGCTTACGCCGAGCGGCCATCGCCCGCGGACCCGGGCCGGCGACTGAGCGTCGATGCGGAAGACTGCGTGATTCTCCTGGCCCAGGTGGCGTCCGGGGCCGTGGGGACCATCGAGGCCACGAAGATCGCCGGCAAGATCGTGACCTATCAGGACCGGTTCCC
>CAZFKF010001413.1:0-1867 GCA_964518805.1 uncultured Planctomycetaceae bacterium
CTTCGCGGTCTCGGTGTCCCTGGGCTGCTTCTTCGACCCGGCCCGCGAATTCGTCGCCTTGCCGTGCCCCTGCACGGCTTCGGCCAGTTCGCCCGCCTTCGCAGTGCGCGCGTGAGTCGATGCCTCATGGCTGCCCTGCTGGGCCGCCTGGGCCCCGGACGCAGCGGCCGCGGCGGACTCCGCCGCAGACTCCGGGGCCTTCGCGGGGTCGTGCAAATCCTCGCCTTGGTCCGATCGTGCGTCGTCCGCATCGCGCGTTGCGTCCGCGCCGCCGTCCTCCTGCGACGAAGAGGACTCGGAGTGCCGTTCTGTCGGCGGTGTGGGCCGAGTGTCCGAGTCCGTGCTGTCCGTGCGCGCCGACTCCGGCTGGTCGTCCCGGGGAGGTTGCTGCGAGGACTGCCGCGATGATTCCTCGCGTGGTGGACTCTCGGACGGGCGAGGCGGAGTGCTGGCCGGAGGAGCCTCGGGGCGGTAGTCGCTCGTGGCACCGACGCTTCGCTGGGCGCGTTCCAGGAGTTGATCGAACGGACTCGCGGCCCGCGCGCTGCCGGCGGCTGACGACGGCAACGACACGATCGATTCCCGCGTCATCCAGGCCGCCGTCACATCCCAGTCCACTCGCGACATACGTTCGCTCCGATTGCTCTGCATGAAAGACGCAAACAAGGATCCAGAGAAGTGGAAACGGCGAGTTCCTCGCAGATCCTGTCCAGGGCACGCGCTCCCCGGCCTCTCATTGCTTCCCTCGATCGCTTGGAGTCCCTTGTCCCTTCCCTCTTTTCGTTCCGATTTCCGAACGTCAACGGTCGCCGGACGCCTTCTGCTTAAGGCGCCGCGGCGCCGCCGGGTTTTAGTCTGTCCAAACCCTGCTGCGCAATCGGGCCTGCCGGCACGCCTTGGCGGATCAGCCGTAGCACCTCCTCGATCTTCTTGGCGTCCTCGGGGGTCTTGAACTCGGCGATGATTTTCGCCCGCTTCGAGTCCGTCATTCCGGACAGCAGGGCCACGACGTCATCCTGCTCCTTGTTGTCCAGCATCTGCTGGAGGATCTCCCTGGCCTGCTTGGGCTTGATGGATTGAAGGATGCGCCGCACTTCTTCCTGGCCCGTGCTTTTGGCGCCTTTCGTCGTGGCCGCGAGCTTGGTTTCGATCTCGCTGCGGTCGATCTGGAACTGCTTTTCGTCTTGGGCCAATTTGCTTTGGTCGGACTGGAGCTGCGTCTGGGCGTTGGCCAGGGCCTGCTCGCGGAGCTGGAGGTTCATGTCTTTGGCGGCCCGGGCTTCGATCACTTCATCGTAGGAAGGTTGCTCCGGCCCGACTTGCTCGCGGGCCGGCTCGGTGCGGGTTTCGGTGGCCTGCTGCTCGATGCCGCGGGCCACGGCGACCAAGCGGGCGACCTTCTCGCGGTTGAGTTGCCATTTCGACGAAACGTATCCCACCATGATCCCTTCGGCGATCAACGTCGCGAGGCTGAAGTACAACACCGCGCTGAACGCAAAGCCTATCAGCCGGGAAATCATGGCCGCTCCCTCCGGGCCACCTGCTGCTGGGCGACCTCATCCATGAACTTCATCTCGCGTCCCGCCTCTTCCGCGCGATGCCGATCGTGGAGTCTCGTGCGGAGGTGTTCCAGCACTTGGACCTCGCGATTGGCTTCCACCAAGGCCTGGCGGCGGCGCTCAGTTTCCGCGGAGAGCATCTCCTGCTGCTGGTCGAAGTGCGCGCGTTGGGCCATGAGGATCATCTCGAACCGCCGGGTCTCCATCAGCCGGTCGACGTTGATTTCCCCGGGAGACACGCTCAATCGCGCGCGGTGACGCACGGCCGCCAAATGCTCGTCGACCTGCCGCTTCTGCTCGTCAAGGAG
>CAZFKF010001414.1:0-1866 GCA_964518805.1 uncultured Planctomycetaceae bacterium
CGATGTAGAATTTGTCGTCGCCTTCGCCGAACCACATGGGGCTGCGGGCCCGGCCGGAGAGAACGGTGCCCACGTACTGGCCGCGGCCCACCGCGTCGAGGATCAGGTAGTCGCGGCCCGACTTCACGGGGAATTCCTGGCGATACTGGGCGCAGAAGTAGGGCGTGCCTTCGGGTAGCGCGGCCTCTTGGAAGTAGTCGACCTGATAGTAGAAGGCGTTGAGCGGCTTGTTGCTCTGATTCTCGATTTCGATCCGCGCCGATTTGTGGAAGGGCATCGGCCAGTAGCAGTTGTAGGCGTCGCCCCCTTCGACGATGATCGTCGCCGAATTGACGTCCGCGCGCTGGCCGAAACCGGCGGCGAAGAAGTCGCCCACCGGCGATTCGACGGCCGGCTCCGCCGCCCCGTCCCAGTACATGCGCAGGACGAGTTCCGAGTGGTCGGGATTGCCTTGGCGGCCCAGCCAGCCGGGCGCCGGCTCGGGGAAGGTGAGCCAGATGTGCTTGATCGTGCCCGGGCCTTTGACGTCGGCCAGGACCAGCTTCTTGCCGGGCTCGATCCTGCGGTTGTCCCAGTTGCTCGACCGCTGCGGCGCGTTCGACGCCACCCGGGCCGAACGCCCGGGACGCAGCACGGTCAGATTCCCCAACGACCCGTCGCCGCCCGGCGGGACCATCGCGGGACCCGGGGTTGGCCCCGGTTGGGCGCAGGCCGGCCGCACGCCGAGTCCCAGCGCGGCGACGATGAGAATAGCCACAGAAATGCACCCAAGGTAGGCTCGTGCATAAGGCATGGGGGTTCCTCTCGTGAAAGGTGGTGTTGAACCGCAAGCCGGCGATTGTCGCAGCGGTGGCCATTGTAGCATGAGGCCGGGCCGTTTTCTCCCTCCATCCGCTTGATTTCTGCGGCCCGCCGGCTCAGACTCATGGCAGTTTCATCTTCAGGGCAACGCGAACTCTTGTGCAGGAGACCTCGTATGAACCGGCGGGACTTCTTGGCGACGGGTCTGGGAACGGCCGTGGCGAGCGCTGCGGCGGACGGCATGCTGATCGCGGCAGGGCCCGCCGAATCAAAGGCCGAGGTCGCCCTGCACCCGCGGGACGTGAAACTCAACGTCAAACCCGTGATGGTGAACCTGATCCACACCGGAGAATGGCAGGGGCCGTGCCGCTGGACGTCCGTCAGTCCGGCGGTCGAAAAGACCAATGCCGAGCGGTGGTTCGCCGATTGGTCGAAGCAACTCAAGACCAACGGGCTGGGCCGGCCCGAGGACGTGCGTCTGCTCGAACCGGTCCACGTGACCTTCTCCCAGGACTGGGTGCTCAAGCCCGACCAGGTCGCCAAACTGGCCCCCGACAGCCGCGAGACCGACGTGTTCTTCATCATGCCGGCCGGCAACTCGCGCTCCTCCTATGAAATCGGCAACCTGTTCGGCAAGCCGGTCGTGCTCGACGGCCTCGGCTGCCGGAACATCGACATCGCCTCGTTCATCTTGGCCAAAGGGAACGAGGTGCACCTTGCCGGCGACGACCTGAAGCTGCCGAAGTTGTTTTCGCTGCTGCGGGCCAGAAAGGTGTTCCGCCAGACGACTGTGCTCTATCCCACCGATGGCGTGCCGCCCTTTTCCGTGGGCAACCCCTGGGATTTCGAGGACATGAAGCGGCGGCTCGGCGTGGCCGTCAAGACCATCAAGTACCGCGAGCTTTCCGCGGAAATGGAACGCCTGCTGGCGGACCGGGCCGCCGGCCAGAAGGCCGAGCACGACGCCGCCGAACTGGTGCGCAAGGCCGACAAGTCGTTCCTCGACAAGGCCCTGGTCGTGCGCAGCGCCTTGTTCGACCAGTGCATCCGCAACCTCATGGCCCG
>CAZFKF010001415.1:0-1866 GCA_964518805.1 uncultured Planctomycetaceae bacterium
CCAGCCATCGCCGGAATGGTTTCCGATTCTCGATCATTTGCGTCAGCACTCCTTCGACGATCGGCTCTCGAAGCCGCCTACTTGCTTTCCGTCTCCGCGACCTTTTGCTTGGCGGCCTGCAGACGCGTGGCGGCTTCCTTGGCAAAGGCCGTGTCAGCGTATCGGTCCACCAGACGGGCATAGACCTCGGCGGCCTGTTTCCACTCCCGCAACTGCTCGTGGCACTTGCCGGCCTGGAGCAACGAGGCGGCTTGTTCGGCAGGGAAGGCGTAGAGAATCTCGACCTTCAGGTATTCCCGCAAAGCCGTCTCAAAATTCTTCTGGTGAAAGTACGTCTCGGCAATCATCAGTTGCGCGTTGGCCGCGGTCTTCGTCTTCGCACCGCCCGGCGAAACGATCACCCGCCGGTACGCCTCTCGCGCCTTGTCGAACTCCGCCCGGTTGGCCAAGCAGCGTCCCAAAACGTAGTCGACTTCGTATTGCTCCTCGAACCCAGGATAGTCCGCGGCAAGGAGCGACGCGATCTGGTACGCCTCGTCCCATTTCTTCTGGCTGCAAAGCGCCTGCGCCTGACGCAGCCGGGCAACGGCGGGAATCGTCTTGTCGCGTCCTTGGGAATCTCGGGCCAACTGCTGGAACCGGGTCCGGGCCGCATCGTAGTCACCCAGTCGGAAGAGCGATTCGGCGGCCCCATACTCCGCAACGAGCCGCAACGAGCCCGACGGATACTGTTTGACAAGCAATTCAAAGCCCGCGTGGGCCTCCTGCCACCTCTCTTCTCCCGCAGCGATCTGCGCCGCCAAGAACAACAGGTTCTCGCGCAGCGTGGGGTCGGGCTCGCGTGCCAGCGCGGCTTGGGCAAGTTCGCGGGCACGAGCGAATTGCTTCTCGGCGAAGGCCCTCTGCGCGAGGCGGAACGTGGCGTCGAGCCAGTAACGGCTCTTCGGATAATCCTTCCGAAGGCGCTCGAACGCCGCGCTGGATTCAGGCGACTTGGCCTGGTCTGCCAAGACCCATCCCCAATCGTACAGCACGGAGTCCATCTCGGGGAATTTGGGGAACTCCTTGACCAAGCGCTGGAGTAGTTCCGCCGCACGCTCGTTCTGCTGCAAGCGGTGCCGCAGCCTCGCTGCGGCGAGCAGCGCCTGGGGCATCTCTCTGCTGGCCGGATGCCGCTGGATGACTACGTCGAACATGGCCAGGGCGTCGTCCGATTGTTCGAGTTTCTGAAGGATCTGCCCGCGTACCAAGGCCGTCTCCGCGGCCAGAGCGGCGTCGGGCGATTTGGCGAGCACTTGGCCGAACGTGGCGGCTGCCTGTTCGAGTTGCCCGGCCTTGTATTGACTCCATCCCAGGCCCGCAAGCCCCGCCATCTGCTTGTCGGCCGCCCTCCCTTGATCGGCCAATTGGGCGAAGAGCGCCTGCGACCAGGCCGTGTCGCCTGCGTCGTACGCCGCGTCGGCCAATTGTTCGGTCATGGGCACGATCAACTCGTGCTGGGGATACTTCTCGATCAGTCCGGCGTAGAGCTTCTTCGCCTTATCCAGTTCCTTGGTGCGGGCCAAGCAAATGGCCAGATTGCCACGGGCCTTCACCATCAGATCCGCGGAAGACTGTGCATCCGGTCCCACGGAAGCTGCCAAGAACGACTCCAGCGGGGGAATCGCCTCGGCATACCGCTTCGTGGCCACGAACACCAGAGCCTGGGCGAGTTGGGCGTCGGTCTTGAACGGTGCATTGGCCGAATTGAGCACCGGTCCGATTGCCGCCAGGGCTTGATCGTACCTCTTCAATCCCTCGTAAGCCAATCCAAGCAAGTACCGTTCCTCGGCCGCCTCCGCGCCCGGCTCTTTGCCGGCCACGAGC
>CAZFKF010001416.1:0-1862 GCA_964518805.1 uncultured Planctomycetaceae bacterium
GAACACCAGGGCCCGAATCTTGCCCTCCGGCCCTTCCACGCGCAGCACCGGCACGCTGCGGTCGACCGGCCCTTGCGGATTGGGCGCCATGACGATGCCGTTGGGAGTCGGCAGCCGGCGGTTCATCACGAAGTCGGCCTGGCCCGTGCCGAAACGGAGCCGTGCCGGCTTCATGTCGGCGAGAGCCGCGGCCACCAGGTCGGCCAGTTGCGTTTCCAGCCTTGCCGTGTATTTCGCCACGCGGGGACGCACGTCGGGCGGAACGCCGAACGCGTCGAGATCGCCGTTCATCCCGACCACCGGTCCCGAATGCGTGTGCGACGCGTTGAGCAGGATTTGATGCCGCTCTAGGCCGGTCTTTTTCATGATCCGCCTGGCCACGGCATCGGCGACGTCGCGGCGGAAGAACAACAGATCGGCGGTAACCAGCACGGCTCGGCTCCGGTCGGGCGACTCGATGGCCAGCGCCTTGGCGTGAAGATCGTCAAGCACGCCGTCGGAGATGCGTGGCCCGTACCCGCACATGGGCATCGGCTCGTGGGGCGTGATCTGTGTTCGCGCCAGCCCGACGCGCCACGGCGCGTCGTCGGCCGCAATCGAACGGACCCCGACGGCCAACAGGAGCCATGCAGCCAGAAACGGCATACCCGAGATGCAGCGCACAAATGGAATTCGCATGGTGTCCGCCGCCATAGGATCTGCTCCAGAGCATCAATCGGACGGGTTGTCGACCCGCTCGTGCGAGTCTTGTTGGAAGCCTCCGCAACTGTCGCGTCGATCGTCATTCTAGGTCAGGCGATTCGATGCGTCCATGATTTCCCTTGTGTACCGGATATCTGCCAGTTAAGCTGCCTTGTGCATTCTTCCGGCAGGACAAGACGGTGGGAGCGGAGGTCAGGGTATGTTGCGAGGAAAACGACGTTGGGTGGCGAACGGCATGGGGTGGTTGATCCTGTGCACGGCGATGGCTGCCGCGGGAGAACGGCCCGCGGCCCCGTCCGTGAGCTTGACGCTGATTCCTCCCTCGCCGGTGACGGATCAGATCGTCCTGGAGCTCCGCGGGGCAGTGCGCAACAACACCGACGTAACACGCACGTTCGAGGCCGCTTTTGAGTCCGAACGCAAAGGGAAGGTCGTTCGTCTGCACGCCGAAACGCTTGAAGTGCCCGCCGGACAGGTGCGGGGACTGAAGTTCCGCTGGCCCACCAGGGGACGCGCGGGCGCACAGACGATCGGCCTGACGGTTCGCAGCGGCGGGCAGGCTCAGCGCGTCGTGAAGCCGATCGAGATCCTGGCCTCGAACAAGCGTTCCACCGAGCGCATTGGCGGGGCGTGGGCCGGCATCGTCCACTTCCATGAAGTGGAAGGCCGCCCCTGGAACGCCCAGATCCGGACCATGACCGACGACCAGTGGCGGCAGTTGGTTCGCGGCATGCACGCGTTGCAGATGGACATCATCGTCGTCGAGGAAGTCCTCCGCTTCGCCATGGTCACCGAAGACCCGAACACCAACCGGGTCGTCGGCGGCCATCATTTCGAACGCGACGGGTATCCCGGAATGGCCTTCTACCCCTCGAAGCTCTATCCGCGTCGCGTTCCGATTGCCGCCAAGGACCCGATCGAGGCCATTCTCTCGGAAGCCGACAAGCAGGGCATGTCGGTGTTTTTGGGAGTCGGGACGTACGCCTGGCGCGACTACACGCCGGGCTCGCTCGTTTGGCACAAGAACGTGGCCGATGAGCTGTGGCAGATGTACGGGCACCACGCGTCGTTCTACGGCTGGTACGTGAGCGAGGAGTGCAACGGCAATCTGGCGGGGGAAGGGGACGTCGCTCAGCGTCAGCGGGAAATCGTGGATTTCT
>CAZFKF010001417.1:0-1861 GCA_964518805.1 uncultured Planctomycetaceae bacterium
GTACAAGAAGACCGCCTTGCCGCTTCGCGGGCCGCTTGGACCGCCGGCAAGAGAAGGGCGATCAGAATGCCGATGATGGCAATGACGACCAGGAGTTCGACCAGAGTAAATGCTTGTCGTGTTCGGGACATGACGTGCTCCAGGGAGAAGTGCCGCCGGCGCGCACCGCGTCGGGGCAAAGCCCGGCGGTACGGTCCCCCGGCGTGAACCAGAAACGCGATCAACTCGATCACTTCACGCCATGGGCGGCGGAGCGCGAACACGCCAAGAGAGAGGGATCGGGCGAGCCCCGCCAGGGACATCGCCCGGTCCGCTCGTCCAGCAGACGCTGTAAAAGCCAGGTACCGTAGCGCTTGCTGGTGAAAGCCACTTCTGCGCGAGGAAATGACAGACCGGGCAACTGCCATCAGCCTCGGAATGCCCGCCCGCGTCCCAGCACGTGTGGGCGTCGGCACCGCAATGCTGCGCCCAACCGTGCTGGTGCATCAGCGGAGAGCCGACCGTCGCGAGAACATAGCCGGCCAAGAGCAAGGCGACGGCGTATTGGTTCGCGGACGGTTTCATAGGGCTCTCAGATCATCGATCGCGTCCGACACGCCCGGAAAGCGGCCGTGCGGGCAGGGTGCTCAGGGGGCGGCATGCCTGTGGTATTGCAGGATGCAATTCTACTGCGTTGCGTAGGCTTGCAGGATGCAATTCCGCCTTACACATTTCTCCTCAACCCAAACGACTTAAGTCATTCTCAAACAGAGTCTTCGGCTATTGGCTTGCTCGCTGCGACAGGAGGCACGTGATTTGCTCTGTGCAAGTTGCGCGCCGTTCGAGCGATGCCCTCTCCGGGCCTGGTTTGGGCTTTGAATCGCGGCGTTGATTTCATCCTTTCATCGTATTGTGCGGCCTTGCCGCCGCGGACGTCGCGTGGGGGTTGGCCGGCGGCTATTCAGGCCCAGTGTCATCGCAGCGTGGGCCTCCGTTTGGGAAATCTTGTATAGGTCTTCTTGATGCAGTTGTATCGAATTGGCTTGAGAGGGCTTCTGGCTCGATCTCCATCCCGACCCAGCAGATCCAGTTCAACTCGCGATTCGGCCGCAGGTGCGCTTGGGGTGTTGGCGTTTGCGCTGGCGCTTTGGTTGGCCTGCGTTGCAGGACGGGGAGTCGCTGCCGACGGCGGTCAAGCGGCGCCGCGCTTTGCATATCCACTGGTGTTCACCCAGTTGCCGGCGGGCAGCACGGTGGAAACGTCGATCGACCCGGTGCAACGGACCCAACGAGCACCCTATGGCGAGGGCGCGAGGATCGTCCTCTTGTCGCCCGATCGTTCGTTGCGCATCTTGACCGGCGGATTCCACAGTGCCTGCGATCCGGACCTCTCGTTCGACGGGACCCGATTGCTGTTTGCCGCCAAGCGGGCGGCGAACGACGAGTGGAACGTCTATGAAATGCTCCTCGACGGAAGCGGGCTCCGTCAGATCACCAAGGGACGTGGGGACTGCCGCAGCCCCGGCTATCAGTCGAGTCACTACCAGATCTCCGACAAGAATGATCCGTGGAACCAGATCACGTTCGTTCGGAGCGACTCCGCGATTCTTAACGAGCGGGGCAATGCGCCGGCGAGAACCCTCTATTCCTGCAAGCTCGACGGGACTTTGATCCGCCGCCTGACGTTCAACCTGTCGAGCGATTTCGATCCTGCGACTACATGGGACGGCCGTCTTCTCTACGCTTCCTGGCGGATGCTCCATTTCGAGCACGGCCTGGACGGCCGGATCGTGCTTTTGGACGCAAACAGCGACGGCACGGACTATGCCCCGTTCGTGGTGCAGGCGGGCAAGCGGATCAAGCACATGCCGTGCAGCACCGT
>CAZFKF010001418.1:0-1858 GCA_964518805.1 uncultured Planctomycetaceae bacterium
AGGAGATCTTGGCGAACGAACAACGGGTGGCGGCTCTGCCGGAGACAGTTGCGGAGTACGTCAAGATGGGGTTCGAGGTCCTGGTCCAGTCCACGGCTGGAGACGGGGCCCTGCGAGCCGACGCGGAATACAGCGCATCGGGGGCGAGAATCGTTGGCGATGCGCAGGCATTGTTCGCCGCAGCGGACGTGATCGTAAAAGTCAAGCAGCCGTGGTTCAACAAGGAGACCGGCCAACACGAGGTCGAGATGATGCGGCCGGGGGCCGTGCTGGTCTCTTTCCTGCACCCTGCGGCACCGCCGAATCACGCCATGGTCGAGAGGCTCGCCGCGCGGAGCATCACGGCCCTGACCATGGACGATCTCCCGCGCATCTCCCGGGCGCAGACCATGGACGCGTTGACCTCGATGAGCACGGTCACGGGCTACAAGTCCGTGCTCATCGCGGCCAACCGGTTCCCGAAATTCGTGCCCACGATCGGCACGGCCATCGGCGTCATCAAAGCGGCCCGCTTCCTGGTGGTCGGGGTCGGGGTGGTCGGCATGCAAGCCATCGCCGCGGCAAAGCGGCTGGGGGGATCGATCAAGGCCGTGGACATCCGCGAGGAAGCGCGCAAGGCCGCCGACAGCCTGGGCGCTAAGATCGCGGGCTTCGAGGCGCCGCCGGACCTGGCCCTCGGCGAAGGCGGCTATGCCCGCGCCCTGCCGCCCGAGTGGCTCGCCAAAGAACGCCAGGCCCTCGAGCCGCTGTTGCAGGAAGCGGACATCGTGATCCTCAGCGCCCTGGTGCCGGGCGAAGTCGCGCCCGTGCTGATTACCGAAGATATGCTTCGGACCATGAAGCCCGGCTCGGTGATCGTCGACGTCTCGATCGATCAGGGAGGCAACTGCGCGGTGACCGAGCCCGGCGAAGAGATCCTCAGGCACGGGGTGCACCTGGTCGGGCAATGGAATATCCCCGGCTCGATGCCCGTGCACGCCAGTTGGCTCTACGCCCACAATGTGCTGCACTACGTCGCCAACCTCTTCAAACACGGGCCGGACAAGCCGGACCTCGAGGACGAGATCGTGAGGCACACGCTCGTCGCGCACCAGGGACGCATTGTGCACCAGGGCACGTTGAAGGCCATGGGCCGGCGCTAGGCGTTCGCGGATTCCTTGCTGGAGAGAAGCGATGGCGGAGTTGTTGTTGATGGCGTCGGTTTTCGCCGCGTCGTTCGCGGTCGGTTATCTCTTGATTTCCAGGGTCCCCCCGCGTCTGCACACCCCGTTGATGTCGATGACGAACGCCGTTTCGGCGGTGACGATCCTGGGGGGCATTCTCCTGTTTGCCGGGGAGATGACCGTCGGCCAGAAGGCGTTCGGAGCCGTGGCCATCGCTTTGGCCGCGTTCAACGCGGTGGGCGGGTTCACGATCACCGACCGCATGTTGAGGATGTTCCACCGGCATCATGGATAGCCTAGGGCCGTTACTCATCGATCTCGCGATCATCCTGATCTTGGTCCTGGGAATCTGGCGATTCACTCGTCCCGAGACAGCCCGCGGCGGCAATTTCGCAGCCGCGTTCGCCATCCTGGGCGCGGTGGTCGTCGTCTTGTCGCGGGGCCCCCTGCAAGACCCGGCCACGGTCCTGCTCGCCCTGGCGGCCGGGGCTGCGGCGGGATGCCTTGTCGCGGTGCGAGTGAACATGATCCAGATTCCGGCCATGGTCGCCTTTCAGCACGGTGCGGGCGGCATCGCCGCGTTCCTCACCTCGTTCGTGGAACTGACCCGCGACCGCGGCGAATTGCCGGCGGTCGGGCAATGGTCCGGCGTTCTTGGAATCGTGATCGGCGCGGCTACGTTCAGCGGGAGCATG
>CAZFKF010001419.1:0-1857 GCA_964518805.1 uncultured Planctomycetaceae bacterium
TCTCTTCCTTCTTGGCGGTACGAAACACCCATCTCTACGACCACGGGAGGTGCACCATGACACTGCGATGGAGTCTCTTGTATTCCGCGGTTGCCGCGACGGCTTGCATCTCGCAGGCGAACCCAACGGCGGCGGCCGCGGGCGATCTTCAAGCCGGGCTGGCCGCGGTCGACATCACCCCGCCGGTCCCTTTCCGCATGTGCGGCTACTTCAACGAACGGCTGAGCACCGGCGTCCACGACCCGCTCCACGCCAAGGCCCTTGTGTTGCGTCAGGGCGACCGGGAGTTGGCCATGGTGTTCTGCGACCTCATTGGGATCTCGGCCGAAATCTCACTCCGGGCGAGAGATACTGCGCAGAAGAAGACCGGCATCCCGAAGGACAACATCCTCATCGCGTGTACGCACACGCACACCGGTCCTCTCTTCCGCTGCGCCCTGCGCGACTATTTCCACGAACAGTCGATCGCCAAGCACGGGTCCGATCCGTACGAGAAGATCGATTACGTCGCGTTGCTGGTCGAGCGGATTGCGCAGGCGGTCGCCGAGGCTCAGAACGCGATGCGGCCGGTGAACTTGACGGCGGGGATCGCCAAGGAGCCCGGCCTTTCGTTCAACCGTCGCTTCCACATGAAAGACGGTTCGGTGGTCTTCAATCCGGGCAAGTTGAATCCGAATATCGTGCGCGCGGCCGGGCCTATCGACCCGGACGTAGGCATCGTGCTCTTGCGCGACGCCGCCGATGCGCATCCGTTGGGCTCGTTGACGGTCTTCGCCCTCCACCTGGACACCGTCGGTGGGATGCTCTATAGCGCCGACTATCCGTACTGGATGGAAAAGTCGCTGCGCAAGGAACTGGGAGGCAACTTCGTTTCGGTCTTCGCCAACGGCACCTGCGGCGACATCAATCACATCAATTTCGCAAGCGCGCAAGCCCAACCCGGCGGAGTCGAGACGAAGCGGATCGGCGAGGCCCTTGCCGCGCGGGTCAAGGCCGAACTTCCCAAGCTGAAACCTGTTGGGAAGCCACGGTTGGGCGTGCGGACCGAGACCGTGCTCGCCCCGCTGCAGAAATATAGCCCCGAGGACATCGCCTGGGCCAAGGCGTCGATGGAGAAGATCGGCACCGACAAGCTTTCGTTCCTCGACCAGGTGAAGGCGTACAAGATCGTGGATCTCCAGTCGCGCAAGGGAGACCTGCTGCCGATCTACGTGCAGGCCTTCCGGCTCAGCGACGATGTCGCCCTGGTGGCCCTGCCGGGCGAGGTGTTCGTGGAACTCGGGCTGGCGATCAAGAAGGCGTCGCCGTTTGCGATGACGATGGTCGTCGAATTGGCGCACGACACTCCGGACTACGTCCCCACCCGAAAGGCCTTCGCCGAAGGCAGCTACGAGACGGTCAACAGCCGCATCCAGCCCGGCGGCGGCGAAATGGCCGTCGACGCGGCCGTCCGGCTCCTCAGGCAGTTGAAGGACGACAAGTCCTAAATGCCCTCTGCGCGCGAGCCCGCGCCCGAACGAACGCCCTCGTCGGCGAGCCGGAGAATCGGCTGCGGACAGCGACGACCGACACCGCGACGGGGGGCTTGCCGTTACGACCGTTGTACCCGGCCGCCTCCCCCTCCATCCTGCCTCCTCCGGTCTCCGGGCATTCAGCAAGGTAGACTTGTGAGGCGAATTCCGGGGAGACTGTCATGGCGACCGGCTTTCCAGGCAAGGATCTCGACAAACGAAGATCGCGCCGATACCCGGCATGGATCGCCAACGGACGTGGCGAACTGCAGATCGGCGAGCGCCGATTGCCCGTCCGGCTTCTGGATCAATCTGCCGGCGGATACGCGGTGCTTGCCAACGAGTG
>CAZFKF010001420.1:0-1856 GCA_964518805.1 uncultured Planctomycetaceae bacterium
ACGCCATGGAAGGCCCGACCCCGGTCAGCGCGCTGATCCACGCCGCGACCATGGTCACGGCCGGCGTCTACATGGTGGCCCGCTGCGCGCCTTTGTTCGCCGTCTCGCCCGAGGTCCAGCAGGTCGTCGCGATGATCGGTGGGCTCACCGCACTGGTCGGCGCCGTGATCGCGATGTCGCAATTCGACTTAAAGCGGATCCTCGCCTACTCCACGATCAGCCAGTTGGGCTACATGTTCTTGGGGTTGGGGGCGGGCGGGGCGTCGGGCACCGAGGCGGGCATGTTCCACCTGGTGACGCACGCCTTCTTCAAAGGGCTGCTGTTCCTCGGGGCCGGAGCGGTGATGCACGCCATGGGCGGCGTGATCGATATCCGCCGACTCGGAGGACTGTGGCGCCGCATGCCCGTGGTTTGCTGGACGTTCTTGATCGGCTGCTTGGCCCTGGCCGGCGTGGCGCCGTTTGCCGGATTCTGGAGCAAGGACGCCATTCTGGCCGCCGTGCACGAGCAGGCTTCGGCCGGCGCGGCCGGCGGGCTGTATCAGACACTGTACTGGATGGCCTTGGCCACGGCCGGGATGACGGCGTTTTATGCGTTCCGCGCCTTCTTCCTGGTGTTCCTTGGGCCGGAGCAGGTCCCGGCCGAGGCCGGCGCACACGCCGAAAAGACCTCGCTTTGGATCGCAGTGCCCCTGGTGTTCCTGGCTCTGGCGAGCGTCGTGGTCGGGGCGTACCTGGATCTGAGCGGCAGTCTCGACAGCCTGCTGGGCCATACGTCCTCGATTGCCGTGCTGGAAGCGACGGGCGCCGAGCCCGAGTCGATGCCCACCACCGCACATCTCGCGATCGCTGCGTGGGGTACGGCGGCGGCAGGACTAGGGATCGGCCTGGCGTGGCTGATGTACGTCGTCGCCCCGGCGCTGCGCGATCGCATCCTGGGCATCATGGTAGCCCTGGGCCTGTACCGCCTGTCGGCCGAGAAGTTGTACTTCGATCCGCTTTACCAGGTCGTCCTCGTCTGGCCGCTGGAAGGCGTGGCAAGGCTGGCCGCGTGGTTCGACCGTAGCGTGGTCGACGGATTGGTGGACTTGGTGGGCGAGGTGCCGCGTGGGGTGGGGGCCCTGCTGCGTCCGACGCAGGCCGGGCTGATTCCCTTGTACGCGCTCGGCATGTTTGTCGGGGTCCTGGCGCTGTTGGCGTCGTTGTTGGCCTTCTGAGGTGTTTTGACGTGGATTCGATGGCCGCGATCCTGCTCACGACGATCTTCCTGCCCGTGGCCGGGACGATCCTGATCTTCGCCTTCGGGGGCGTGTCGTCGCGCGGCGAGACGGGCGCTGGGCAGGGGTCGGCGCGACCGAACGATCTGCCACGCCAAATCGCCTTGGTCACGACCCTCTTCGTCCTCGGCATGGCGGTGTTCCTGGTCGTCCGTTTCCCTGCCGGGGCCGTGACGTTTGCAGGGTTCGATTTCCCCTGGCTCGGCGCGGCCAACGGCCCGGTCGACATCCGCTTCAGCGTGGCCCTGGACGGGCTGAGCCTCTGGCTCTTCGCCCTGAGCGCCCTGCTGATGGTGGTCGCCGTGCTGGTGAGCTGGGAAGCCATCACCGAGCGGTCCGCTGCCTTCTACAGTACCCTGCTTCTGCTGGGAACGGGGATGCTGGGCGTGTTTGCCGCGCGGGACATCATTCTGTTCTTCATCTTCTTCGAGTTCACGCTGGTCCCACTGTTTGTCATGATTGGGGTGTGGGGGAGCGAAGAGCGGCGCCACGCGGCGATCAAGTTCTTTCTCTTCACCATGGCCGGCAGCGTGCTCACGTTCCTCAGCCTGATCGCCATCGTGCTGTGGGATTCGTACC
>CAZFKF010001421.1:0-1853 GCA_964518805.1 uncultured Planctomycetaceae bacterium
TGGACGAAGCCTCCATGATGGACACCCTGCTCTTCTACCACCTGCTCAAGGCCGGCGGGGCCAACGTCAAGTACACCGAGTATCCCGGCGTGGACCACAACTCCTGGACCAAGGCTTACCAGGAGCCGGGATTGCCCGCGTGGCTCTTCGCCCAGCACAAGTAGCCGCCGTGACGCGCTCGGCGCGAGTCTCCTGACCCCGCCGTTGCTCCGACCGCAGGTCTCCCGCGGTGCCTAGTGCCCGCGCAGGGTTCCGCCCCATCCGGCGGGCCTCGCTGCGCTCGGTCCGCCCTACAACTACCGGCCTGCGCTTCCGGGGACTGGCATGATGCGGCGGTTTCGCGTATCCTGCCGGTCTGGAGTGGGTTCTTGGAACCCGTCCTACGGGCGACAAACGTCACCGTCCCAACCGCAGCGACATGTCTGGAGGAAATGCGAATGTCGAACAAGCAAGCCACTGAACAAAGCACCGTCGGCCGCGGGCTCGATCGCCGCGGATTCCTGGCCGGCGCCACGGCCGCCGGACTGATGATCGTCAAGCCGGAACTCGTCGTCGGCACGCAGGCCAATTCCAAGATCCGCATGGGGATCATCGGCTGCGGCGGGCGAGGAACGTGGATCACCGATCTGTTCATGCAGAACGGCGGCTACGAACTGGCGGCGGCGGCCGACTACTTCAAGGACCGAGTCGACGGCCTGGGCGACAAATTCAAGCTCGATCCGGCCAAACGGTTCACCGGCCTGAACTGCTACCAGAAGCTGATCGAATCCAAACCCGATGCCGTCGTGATCCAAAGCCCTCCCTTCTTCCATCCGATCCACGCCATGGCGGCCGCCGAGGCCGGATGCCACGTCTACGTGGCCAAGCCGATCGCGGTCGACGTGCCGGGCTGCCTCACGATTGCCGACGCCTCGCGCAAGGCGGCCGAAAACAAACGCTGTTTCCTGGTCGACTTCCAGACCCGCGCCGACCAGTTCTACCAGGAGGCGGTCCGCCGCGTCCACGCCGGCGACATCGGCCCCGTGGTTTCCGGCGAGGCGGTCTACTATTGCGGCGGCACCTGGGGCGGCGCCGAAGCCCTGGCCAAGGATCCCAAGAACCCCGAGAACCGCTTGCGGGCCTGGGGCCTCGATCGGTTCCTTTCGGGCGACGTGATCACCGAGCAGAACATCCACACCCTGGACGTCGCCACCTGGATCGTCAACGACCAGCCGCTGAAAGCCTTTGGCACGTGCGCCAAGAAGGGGCGGAAGGACCCGGGCGACTGCAACGATCACTTCTCCGTGATCTTCTGGTTCCCCAAGGACGTGTTGGTCACGTTTGCCTCGAAGCAGTACGGCACCGGCTACGACGACATCGGTTGCTGGATGTTCGGCCCGCAAGGCATGATTGAGACGCACTACGGCGGACCCACGTTCGTCCGCGGTGAGAAGTCATACAAGGGTGGCAAGAGCCCGCACATCTACACCGATGGCGCGATCCGCAACATCGCCGACTTCCGCGCCAACATCCTCAAGGGCGACTGCTCCAACGTCACCGTGGCGCCCAGCGTGCGAAGCAACCTGACCACGATCCTCGGACGCACGGCCGCCTACAAGAAGGCCGAAGTGACCTGGGACGAGATGCTGAAGGCCGGCGAGAAGTACGAGTTCGATGCCTCCGGACTGAAATCGTAGCCCGAACGGCCGGTTCCATCCGGGCCGACTTCGGTCGCGTGCGCGATATGACGAAGGGACTGCTGACGGCGACAACGCAGCCAGCAGCCCCCTTCTTGTTTGGGGTAGGCACTCTGTTCGCGCCGAACACTCGGCTTTGCCGCCGTGCCGTTTTGTGATATACATTCCGGCAACATG
>CAZFKF010001422.1:0-1850 GCA_964518805.1 uncultured Planctomycetaceae bacterium
GCGTACGCCACCCAGTGGTTGGAGGCGGTCGCGGCCAACGCGCGGGTGGCCCGGCAGTTGGCGATCGAGTTGGGCACGCCTGTCCTTAAGGGAACCGAGGTCTACTTCCTGGTCGGCGACTGTCCGGCGGGCGTGTTCGTCAGTCACTACCGGCACGACATTTTCCGGCTCACCGGCACGGTCCGTCTGCGAGCCGACACGAGGTAGCTCAGACGTTTGCAGGAGACATTGCCCCGCTCAGGACACAGAATTGCATGCAAGAGACGGAAAGATGGGAAGAGGGGAAAGTGGAAAAGACGGAAGCTCGGTTCAATCGGTACCTGGCTGCGAAATGAACACAGCTTACGACCGTCTAGCATCACCATGGGGCAATCGCGAAAGGGCGAAAGGGCGAAAGCGCGAAGACGGGTGGGGTAAGGAACCGCAAATCAAACGCACAGCCCACATCTCCTTTCGCGTTTTCGCGCTTTCGCGATCCAATTGCCCTATCCCCTTCCCCCCTTTCTTCCTTTTGCCGTGCATTTCTTCCCTTCGACGTATAGCCAAGATGCGAACCACCGTATCAGTCCCCTCGCACCACGGAGACCAAGTGCAATGAACGCTTCGGCAGCGAACCAGAAACTGGCAATCGATGGCGGTCCCAAGGCGGTTACGAACGCCCTGATCGGCTGGCCCCGCTTCGACGACAAGACGATCATGGCCGTGACCGACGTGCTGCGTTCCGGCAAGGTGAATTACTGGACCGGTCCGAAAGGAATGGACTTCGAGAAGAAGTTCGCCGAATGGCAAGGGAGCAAGTTCGGCGTGAGCGTGGCCACCGGCACCGCGGCCTTGCACGTCTGCCTGGCGGCCTTGGGAGTCGGGCCGGGCGACGAGGTGATCGTGCCCAGCTACACGTTCATCGCCACGAGCTTCTCCGTGGTCCAGGCCGGGGCCGTGCCGCGCTTCGCCGACGTGAACCTAGAGGACCACTGCATCAGCATCGAGTCGGCAGAGAAGCTGGTGACCAAGCGGACCAAGGCCATCATTCCCGTCCACCTCTACGGCAACGTCTGCGACATGGACAAGGTGATGGCCTTCGCCAAGAGGCACAACCTCTTCGTCATCGAGGACAATGCCGAGGCCTTCGGCGGTTTCTATAAGGGGAAGAAGACGGGCACGATCGGCCAGATGTCGGCGTGCAGTTTCTGCCAGAACAAGACCTTCACCACCGGCGGCGAAGGCGGCATGGTCACCACCGACGACGAAGACCTGGCCTGGGAGGCCCGCAGCTTCCGCGACCACGGCTACGACGTCAAGGAGCGGCTCAACCTGCTGGCCCTGGAACAGAAGCTGCCGTACATCCACAACCGCGTGGGCTGGAACTACCGCATGACCGAGATGCAGTCGGCCATCGGGCTCTGCGAACTGGAGCGGATGGACACCTGGAACATGCCGCGGCGCAAGCGCAACGCCCAGATCCTGCTGGACGCCCTCGGCGGACTGAAGCAGGTGAAATACCTGCCCATCGACACGCCCGACCGGCAGAACGGCTGGTACGTGTGCGCGTTCTCGCTGGACATCGAGAACATGAAGTGCGACATCCAGCAGTTCGTCGCTGCGGCCGCGGCCGAAGGCTGCCCTTGCTGGAAGGTGTTCTGGCCGCAGTGCCACACCGAGCGGGCGTTCACGCACCGGCACGGCTTCGGCGACTCCGGGTTCCCGTTCACCTCCAAGGAATACACCGACGCGGCGAGAGCCGACTACGGCAACGTCGAGGTCCCCAACGCCCGCTGGCACGAGACCCACACCTTCACCTGCTTCGCCTATCCGACCTTCTCGGAAGAGGACATGCGGCAAATCGCCGCCGG
>CAZFKF010001423.1:0-1850 GCA_964518805.1 uncultured Planctomycetaceae bacterium
GAAGCCAATGGCGCTGATCGATTACGGGCCGTCGAACAGCCATCTCGAACTTCGGCGCGGTTATCCTTACAACCACGTCATGCCCGATCTGAACGGGCGACGATACGCCAACTACCTGATGGCCTCACAACTAGCCGAAGTGGCGGGCAAGCCGAACCCGTTGTTGCGACAGCGTGCGGAGGCCCTTCGCACGGTGCTCAAGCAGTCGCTGTGGAACCCCAAGCAGCGATGGTTCGATTTCCAGGACGCCCAGGGCCGCAAGGACGCCCGCTACACGATCCAGATCTTCAAGCTCTTCGGCAGCGAGGTCCTCGACGCGGAAGAGGAAGCGGGCCTCTTGGGGCACCTGAACGAGCGCGAGTTCCTCTCCGAGTTCGGGCTGCACAGCCTGGCCAAGACCGACGTGGCCTACGACCAGGTGGACATCGACAACGGGGGCGGCGGGGCCTGCACCTGTTTTCCGCCGCAGATTGCCGAGCGGCTGTACAAGGCCGGCCGGCCCGAACCCGCCGCCGATCTTCTCCGCCGCATCCTGTGGTGGGGTGAATGCCTGCCGTACTGGGGCGACTCGCTGGTGGCCAACAGCCGCGACTACCGCAAAGACACGCCCCTGCAATGCACGGTCGACGGCGTAACCGTGGCCCAGTGCCTTCTCTTCGGAATGCTCGGCGCAAGCGCGGACTTCAGCGGCGAGGTGACCATCGACCCTCGTCCGCCGGCCTGGGCGTCACGCCTGGAGGTTGTGGGCCTGAGGCTTCGCGGCCAGCGGATCGACGTCGCCGTGCACGACGGGGAGTACGAGGTTCGCGTCGCAGGCCGGACTCTGCGCGGCCGAGTCGGGCAGCCCGTCGTGATCCCGCGTGCCGTCGGGCACGCGCTTTAGCCACGCCTCGCGCCAGAAGAAATGGTTCGCGCGAGGACAGTTCTGGACGCAGATGCCCCGGCAGGCGGCGCCCTCGAGGATCACCGTGTTGCGGACCGTGATCATCCGGCCCGAAATCTCCGAGATCATCTTCTCCAACGGCCGGAGCACGCGATAGCGCCGGCCGCAGCAGGCAAGCATCTCGCGCTCGAACGACAGGCCGCGATTGCGGCCGTACGCGTCGAGCGTGGCCTGGATCTCTTTGACGCTTCGCACCTCGACGAGCTCGCCGGGCTGAAGGCCCAACGCGACGACGGTGGTTTTCTTCTGCGGGCCGGTCGGGCGCCGGTAGAACTCTTCGCCGAACACGCGCCGCCACACGAAGCCCAGGAAGGCCAGCCAGACCATGTGAACCACGCGGCGCACGGTCGTCTCGCCGGCCCACAGGTCGCGCAGATAGTAGCGCACGTTGCCCGGCGCGAGGTCCATGGTGGCCTTGGCGAGTTCCGTCGATTGGCAGTAGTAGCGGCTGTCTCGGCGGGTGGGGAGATCCGTTGCCGCGGCGGCGGGCGAACCGGTGCTCGTCGCTCCCTCTTTGGCGGCCGGCCGCAGCCACGCTTCCTTCCAGAAGAACAGGCAGCCGCGCTGGCAGCCGTCGTGGGCCGTTCCGTCGCAGCGGAGCCCTTCGAGGAACACCGTGTTCTCCATGCGTCGCGGGCCGTCGGCCCCTTCCACGCAGGTTCGTTCCGCCCGGCGATAGACGCGAAAGCTGCGCTTGCAGCACTTCGCCATTTCGGGCATGAACGGCAGGCCCTCGAGGGCGCCGTCGGCGTCCAGCGTAGCGACGATCTCGCTCAAATCGCGCACGGTTACGATGTCGCCGCAGTGAAAACGCGCCGGCGATGGTTGACGGTTTCCTCGGCCAAGCATGAACGATCGACCTCTCGGACGCCCCGTATCGCAGAACGAACGCCCCGCCGCGATACCC